>NZ_VKHS01000003.1 GCF_014141525.1 Streptomyces calidiresistens | reverse complement strand
GGTCGGGGCAGCTCGCGGGGGTCGAGCTTGCCGTTGGTCGTCAGCGGCATCCGGTCGAGCACGGTGATCGTGGAGGGCACCATGTACTCGGGGAGGAAGCCGGCCGCGCGCTGCCGCACGGCCGCGGTGTCGTCCCCGTCCATCACCACGAACGCGTCGATCCGGGCCGTCGCGGGGTTCCCGGGGTCGGTCCGGTTGAGCAGCACGGCCGCCGCGCTCACCCGGGGGTCGTCCAGCAGCACCGAGCGGATCTCGTCGAGTTCGATGCGGAAACCGCGCAGTTTGACCTGGTTGTCCAGCCGGCCCAGGTGCTCCAGTCGCCCGTCGGGCAGCAGCCTGCCCATGTCCCCGCTGCGGTACATCCGCTCGCCGGTGCGCGGATCGGTCGGGAACCGCTCCTCGGTGAGTTCCGGCTTGTTCAGGTAGTGCGAGGCGACACCCACGCCGCCGACCCGGATCTCACCGGCGACGCCCACCGGCACCGGCCGGCCCGCCGGGTCGGTCACCCGCACCCACCAGCCGGGCAGCGGACGCCCGACCGACTTCGAACCGGCGAGTGCCTCGGCCCTGGTGACGGTCTGCGCGGTCACGTGCACCGTCGTCTCGGTGATGCCGTACATGTTGACCACCCGGCACCCGGTCCCGGGGTGTCGGTCGAACCAGGGCAGCAGGATCCGCGGGTCGAGCCCTTCGCCGCCGAACACCACCAGCCGCACCGGGGCGGGCTCCGCCCCGTCCCGCTCGACCTCCACCAGGTGGGTGAAGGCCGAGGGGGTCTGGCTGAGCACCGAGACCCGTTCGCGGAGCAGCAGCCGGTGGAAGTCCTCCGGTGAGCGCGAGACCCAGTAGGGCACCACGACCAGGCGACCGCCGGTGAGCAGGCAGCCCCATATCTCCCACACCGAGAAGTCGAAGGCGCTGGAGTGGAACATCGTCCAGGTGTCCTCCTCCCCCAGGCCGAACTCGCCGGTGGTGGCGGCCATCAGGGCGAGCACGTTCGCGTGCGGGACGACCACGCCCTTGGGGCGGCCGGTGGAGCCGGAGGTGTGGATGACGTAGGCCGGGTCGTTCGGGCCGGTCCGCGAGGGGGGCGGTCCGTCGCAGTGGCCGGGCGCCGACTCCGCGAGTTCCCGGCTGCCGATCACCCGGACGGAGTCGCCTCGGGGGAACTCCGCGTGGTCGGTGACGACCGTGGTGAGTTCCGCGTCGGTGGCGATGTGGAGCAGCCGGTCCCGGGGGTGGGCGGGATCCATCGGCACGTAGACGGCACCCGCCTTGAGAACGGCGAGCAGCGTGACGATCAGTTCGGCGGACCGCTCCAGGCACACGCCGACCCGGTCGCCGTCGGCCACGCCGACGCGCCGCAGGGCATGGGCGAGTCGGTTGGCCCGGTCGTCGAGTTCGCCGTAACCCAGCCGGGTGTCCTCGAAGCCGACCGCCGGCGCGTCCGGGCGGGTCGCGGCGATCTCCGCGATCGCCTCGTCGATCCGCCGCGGGACGAAGGGCACCGGCCCCCGGGGGCGGCCGAGTTCGTCCAGGTGGTCCAGTTCGTCCCCGTCCAACAGCCGCACGTCCGGGACCGGGGTGTCGGGCGACCGCAGGAGCGCCCCGTGTGCCCGGCCCACGTGCCGCAGGAACTGTTCGGCGAGGTCGGGGGAGAGTCTCCGCGACGAGAAGTCGCAGCGCAGCGTGCGATCCCCGGCGGCGTCGCGGACCAGCGAGACGGTCACCGGGAAGGGCGGGAACTGGAAGGGCAGGTACTCCGTCGCAGGGGTGCCCGCCGGGGACGCGGGCGCGCCGGGGTCGGCGAAGACCATCCCCACCCCGGCGAGGCCGGAGGGGTCGCCGCCCGCGGCCTCCACCTCCCGCAGGAGCTCGCCGGTCCACCACGCCGGTCCGGTCGCGATCCTCGCGCGGACGTTCTTGTCGAGGGTGCCCAGGGTGTTCGCGCCGTCCACCGCCACCGGTACCAGGGCGATCCCGTCGACGGCGGGGGCCGGGGTGCCGTCCTCGGTGTCGGGGACCATCGCGGCGACGACCGGCCGGTCCACCCCCTCGTAGCGGGCGAGCACGACACCGAGGGCGACCGTCCAGCTCTCGGCGTCGCCCTCCGGGTGGTCGGCGGGCAGCGGGAGCAGGGCGGTTTCCGGCACCTCCGGACCACGGGTCCGCTCGGGTCCCCGGACCTGCCGGTCCCCGGTCGTGCAGTCGGCGAGTTCGGCGGCGTGCCGGGCGGCGTCGTACGGCCGTCCGGCCGCCGGGGCCCCGGCGGCCTCCCGCTCCGCGGGGCGCGGCGCGTCGAGCAGTCGCGCGACGAACCCGTGCAGCGCGGCGGTGCCGAGCGCAGCGCGGTGCGCGACCACGACGAGGTCGGCGACGTCGTCGTCGTACCGCAGCAGCACCGCGCGCACCGGGGCGTCCCGGAGGGCGACCACCGGACGGAGGAGTTCCCGCCTCCGCCGGCGCCGGGCGGCGGAGTCGTCGGAGCGGCACGGCACCCGCTCGCTCCACAGCCGCGCGGTGCCGCGGAAGAGCGCGGCCGTGGCGGTGGTGGAGAGCAGTTCGGTGGTGAGGGCGGCGAGCCGCCGCTCCAGCGCCTCCGGCCCGCCCTCCGGCAGCCCGTCGTGGGCGAGGCGCGTGCTCAGGGCGTGGCAGACCGCCCCCGGCGCCTTCCGGCCGTGGTCCGGAACCCACTCGCCGGCCCGGACGACGGCACGCCGCGACGGCGTGAGAGCTGCGAAGGCGTCCTGTTCAGAGATCGACACGACTGGTCCCCTTGGCGTGGTTGCGTGGTTCACCGGATGGTGAAGCCGCCGTCGACGGTCAACACGGAGCCGGTCACCTGTGCGGACTCGTCCGAGGCGAGCCAGACGGCGGCCCGGGCCACGTCCTCCGGCTCGATCAGCGAGTTCATCGGCTGCGACTGGACGAAGGTCTCCTCGTGCTCGGCGACCGGCAGGCCGAGCGAGCGAGCGATCTCGGAGAGCATCCGTCCCTCGACCCGGCTGTCGTCCCGGATCGAGCCCGGGCACAGGGCGTTGACGCGGACCTTCAGCGGCGCGTAGTCCAGCGCGGTCGCCTTGGTCAGTCCGATCAGGCCGTGCTTGGAGGCCGCGTATCCGGCGAAGTGCCGGTAGCCGACCAGGCCCGCGGTGGAGGCCACGTTGATCACGCTGCCCGCCCGCCGGGCGACCATGAGGGGGCCCACCACCGAGGTCATGCGCCAGGCGCCGGACAGGTTGACGTCGAGCATCACCTGCCACTCGTCCTCGGTGAACTCGTGGGCCGGTTTGCCCGAGGGCGCCGCGATGCCCGCGTTGTTGACCAGCACGTCGACCGTGCCGAAGCGGTCGCGGACCCGGTCGACCACGGCGCGCAGCGCGGGGAGGTCGCGGATGTCGGCCTCCGCCGTGAGCACGGCGGCGCCCTGCTCACGGCAGAGCCGGGCGGTGTGGTCGAGTTGGTCGGCGGTGCCGAGCGGATAGGGGACACCGGGGATGTCCCCGCACACGTCGAGCAGGGCGAGGTCGGCACCCTCCCGGCTGAACGCCAGCGCACAGGCGCGGCCGACGCCCCGCGCGGCTCCCGTCACGATGACGGTCTTTCCTTGAAGACGCACCAGGACTCCTTGTGTTGGGGCGATCGGCGGACCGTTCGCGCCGAATCAGCGGGGACAGACGTCCGCGAGCACCCGGATCAGGCCCTCGGGGTTGTCGATCGGGTACATGTGGCCTCCCTCGACCTCGACGAACCGGAAGTCCCGGGAGGTGGCCTTGCTCCACTCCATGGCCTGCTCGACGTCCACGAGCACGTCGGTGGTGCCGCGGACCGAGACGATCGGCGCGGGCAGCGGATCGTCCGACCCGGGGACGTAGCTCTCGTGCATCTCGACGTCGGCGCGCAGGGTGGGCAGCAGCAGTTCCCGCATCTCCGGGTCCTCGAGCGCGTCGTGCCGGTAACCGGCGAACTCCTTGACCCGGGCCAGGAACTCCTCGTCGGCCAGACCGCTCGCCCCGTTCTCCCGCCGGGTCCACGGTCCGGGGGACCCGCTGACCACCAGCGCGGCCAGGTCGACGTCGTCGATCGCGACCAGCCGGTGCGCGAGCTCGTAGGACAGCACCGCCCCCAGGCTGTGTCCGAAGAGGACGACGGGGCCGGCGCCGGAGACCCGCTCCAGCACCTCGGGCAGCAGCCCCTCGACGGCCCGTGCCGCGTCGCGGTGGGGCTCCTCGGCGAAACGCTGCTCCCGGCCGGGCAGTTGGACGGCGGCCAGGTCGAACCCGTCCCCGCACAGGGGGACCCAGGGGCGGAAGACCGAGGCGCCCGCCCCGGCGAACGGCACGCAGAGCACGATCGGTTTTGACATGTTCATTCTCTTTCCTGGTGGTGGGGTGGGGGCCGTCGGGACGTCACGCGTGATCCGCGCGGGCGGGGTCGGCCAGCTTCTTCGCCAGCACCGCCCCCATCTCGGCGAGCGACCCGGGCCGCATGAGGTCGTTGTGCGAGGTCGCCAGGGTGTGGACCTCCAGCCCGCCGTCGACGTGGTCGCGCCAGTGGTCGGGGTCGCCGACCGGATCGACCGTCGCGGCGAACATCACCGCGCCCGCCCGGCAACGACCCGTCAGGGACCGGGCGTCGATGTGGAAGCTGTTGCTCATCACCTTCTGCAGGCGCCGCACCTGATCCGACGACAGGCCGGCCAGGTCGTCGCCGGAGGCCCGCACCGCCGCCAGGACCGTGTCGAAGTCGACGACTCCCCCCAGCCGCGAGGGGTCGACGCCGGCCGCGGCCAGGACACCGTCGAGGAAATCCCGCTCGGAGAAGGCCGCCTCCGCCTCGACCGCGGTACGCGGGTAGGCGTCCAGCAACGCCAGCAACTCGACCTCGTGGCCCTGCGACTCCAGCAGGACCGCCATGGCGTGCGCGATCCGTCCCCCGAGCGACCAACCGAGCAACCGGTAGGGGCCCTCCGGCCGCACCGCCCGGACGCGGGCCACGTAGTCGGCGGCCATCTCCTCGATCGAATCCGGCAGCGGACCGTCGTCACCGAGCCCGGCCGCCTGGAGGCCGTACAGCGCGACCCCCGCCGGCAGGTGCTCGGCGAGGCCGGCGTACGGCCAGGCGAGCCCACCGAGCGGGTGCACGCAGAACACCGGCGCGCCCTCCCCGCCGGGACGCAGCGGCAGCAGCCGGCCCAGCGGTCCGGCGGTGTCCTCCCGACCGAGGCGGACGGCCAGCGCCGCCGGCGTCGGGGCCTCGAAGATCGAGACCACCGACATCTCCACCCCCAACCGGTCCCGGACCCGACCGATGAGCCGGGTGGCCAGCAGGGAGTGCCCGCCCAGGTCGAAGAAGTTGTCGTCGATGGTGACCGTCTCGTGGCCGAGCAGCTCGGCGAAGATCTCGCACAGGGCCGCCTCGGTCCCGTCGCGCGGGGCACGACCGGGGGCGCGCTCCAACCGGCGGGGGGCGGGGAGCGCCTTCCTGTCGACCTTTCCGTTGGGGGTGACCGGAACGGCGTCGATCACCGTGTAGTGCGCGGGCACCATGTGCTCGGGCAGCACGGCGGCGAGATGGTCGCGCAACACCGCCGGGTCCACGCCCACCGCCGGGTCGGCGGGGGTGACGTAGGCGGCGAGCCGGACGTCCCCCGGGGACTCGCGGTGCGCGGTCACGATCGCGGTGCCCACCGCCGGGTGCCGCGCGAGGGCGTGCTCGATCTCGCCGGGCTCGATGCGCCGGCCGCGGATCTTCACCTGGTCGTCGGTGCGGCCGAGGAACTCGATCACCCCGTCCCGGGTGACCCTGGCCAGGTCACCGGTGCGGTAGAGCCGCGAACCGGGCGGACCGTAGGGGTCGGCCACGAACCGCTCCGCCGTCAGGTCCGGCCGACCCAGGTAGCCGTGCGCCAGCTGCACGCCCCCCAGGTACAGCTCACCGCTGCCGCCGACCGGGGCCGGGGCGAGCGCGGCGTCCAGCACGTGGGCCCTGGTGTTCCAGATCGGCCTGCCGATCGGGACCACCGCGGCGTCGGAGTCGGTCGCGCAGTCCCAGGCGGTCACGTCCACGGACGCCTCGGTGGGGCCGTAGAGGTTGTGCAACTCGGCCTTCAGCAGGGCGCGGAACCGGTCGCGCAGGCCGGCGGGCAGCGCCTCACCGCTGCACAGGACGCGGCGCAGACCGGTGCACCGGGCGGCCTCGGGCTCGGCGAGGAAGACCTCCAGCATCGACGGCACGAAGTGCGCCGTGGTGACGCCCGCCTCCCGGATCAGTCGGGCCAGGTAGCGCGGGTCCCGGTGCCCGCCCGGTTCGGCGGCCACCTGGACCGCCCCGGCCACCAGCGGCCAGAAGAACTCCCACACCGACACGTCGAACCCGGACGGGGTCTTCTGCAGCACCCGGTCCTCCGGTCCGAGCGGGTAGGCGTCCTGCATCCACAGCAGCCGGTTCACGATGCCCCGGTGCGGCACGACGACGCCCTTGGGCCTGCCGGTCGAGCCGGAGGTGTAGATGACATAGGCGGGGGAATCCGGCAGCGGGCCCGGCAGGGCCCCGGCGTCGGCCGACAGCGCAGCCGTCTCCTCGACGACGTCGGGTTCGTCGAGCACGATCGGGTGCCCGGCGGTGTGCCCGGCGCCGGTGGGCAACTCCTCGCGCACGGCGCGGGTGGTGACCACGACCGCCGGGGCCGCGTCGGTCAGCATGTGGGCGATCCGGTCGGCCGGGTAGTCCGTCTCGATCGGCAGGTACGCCGCGCCCGCCTTGATGGTGGCCAGGAGGGCGACGGTCAGCGCGGCCGAGCGGGGGACCGCCACCGCGACGACGTCGCCGCGCCGCACCCCCCGGGCGGCCAGCAGGGCGGCCAGGCGGGTGGAGCGCTCGTCCAGTTCGGCGTAGCTCAGCCGCGCGTCCCCGGCCACCACCGCGAGCCGGTCCGGACAGCTCGCCACCCGCGCGGCGAACAGCCCGGCGATGGTCTCCGGCTCGAACCCGGATGCCGTCGCCGCCGGCAGTTCCGGTGTCCGGGCGGTGTCGTTCCAGCCGGTCAGCAACCGCTCGCGCTCGGCGGGGTCGAGGATGTCCAGCCGGCTCAGCGGCATCGACGGGTCGGCGAGCCCGGCGGTGAGCAGCCGGACGAACCGTTCGGCGAGGCCTGCGACGGTCTCCTGATCGAACAGGTCCCGGCTGTACTCGATGGACATGTCGATGCCCGCCGGCGCGCCGTCGAGGTCGGCTCGTTCGACGAAGTTGAAGCCGAGGTCGAATTTGGCGGCACCCAGCTCACCGTCGATCGGACGAGCACTCACCCCCGGCAACTCCAACGACGCCCGCGCGTTGTTCTGCAACACGATCATCACCTGGAACAACGGATGACGCGCCAACGAACGACCCGGCTGCACCGCGTGAACCAACTGCTCGAACGGCAGATCCTGATGCGCGTACGCCGCCAGATCCGTGGCACGAACCCGCTCCACCACCTCCCGCAAACCCGGATCACCCGACACATCCGTCCGCAACACCAACGTGTTGACGAAGAAACCCACCAGATCATCCAAAGCCGCGTCGGTACGCCCCGCGATCGCCGTCCCCAACGGAATATCCGTCCCCGCCCCCACACGGGACAACAACCCGGCCACCCCCGCCTGCAACACCATGAACAAACTGGACCGCGTCGAACGCGCCAACCCCGTCAACTCACGATGCAAACGAGCACCCAACTCCACCGACACCACACCACCCCGATAACCGGCCACCGCCGGACGGGGACGATCCACCGGAAGAGCCAACTCCTCCGGCAAACCCCGCAAAGCCTCCCGCCAAAACTCCAACTGCACCGAGATCGGCGCCTCCGGATCACCCTCATCACCCAGAACATCCCGCTGCCACAACGCGTAATCCGCGTACTGCACCGGCAACGGCCGCCAATCCGGAACCGAACCACTCACCCGAGCCCGATACGCCTCCCCCAGATCCCGCGCCAACGGAGCCTGCGACCACCCATCCCCCGCAATGTGATGCACCACCACACACAACACGTGCTCACACTCCGAAACCCGGAACACCGTGGCCCGAACCGGCAACTCCACCGCCAGATCGAAACCCACCGAAGCCACCGAAGCCAAAGCCCCCGGCAACTCCTCCTCCGTGGTCTCCACCACCGCCACGGACACCACCGCATCCCCGGCCGGCACCACCTCCTGCCACGGCTCCCCGTCCACATCCGGAAACACCGTCCGCAACGACTCGTGCCGCCCCACCACATCCCGCAACGCCGCCCGCAACGCGTCCACGTCCAACGCACCGCTCAACCGCACCGCCAACGGAATGTTGTACGTACCGCCGGACCCCTCCATCCGATTCAAAAACCACAACCGACGCTGCGCGAACGACAACGGCACCCGCTCCGGACGCACCACCGCACACACCGGCGGCCGACCCCCCACCGAAGAACCCACCACCCGCTCCGCCAACGCCACCACCGTCTGCGCATCGAAGATGTCCCGGAAGGGCAGCTCGATGCCGAAGGTGGAACGGACCCGGCTCACCAACCGGGTGGCCAACAGCGAATGCCCGCCCAGATCGAAGAAGCTGTCGTCGATGGTGGTGACCGGCTTGCCGAGCAGTTCGGAGAAGAGGCCGCACAGCGTCCGCTCGATGTCGTTGCGGGGGCCGCGCGCCGCGCTGTACCGGGGCTCGGGCAGCGCCGCGCGGTCGATGCCACCGTCCGGGGTGCGGGGGAACTCCTCGACCACGGTGTAGTGCGCGGGCACCATGTGGTCCGGCAGTACGGCGGCGGCGTGTTCCCGCAGGGTCCGGGCGTCCGCCGGGGCGTTGGGGTCGACGGGCGTGTGGTAGGCCACCGGGACGGGCCGGCCGGAGGGTCCGGGGCGGGCGGCCACGACCGCCGCGTCGACCGCGGGGTGCCGGGTCAGGACCCGTTCGATCTCGCCGGGCTCGACCTGCCGGCCGGCCACCGTGATCCGGTCGTCGGTGCGGCCGAGGAGTTCGACCGTTCCGTCCCGGGTGATCCTGGCCAGGTCACCGGTGCGGTGGAGCCGCGAACCGGGCGGACCGTAGGGGTCGGCCACGAACCGCTCCGCCGTCAGGTCCGGCCGACCGAGGTAACCGTGCGCGAGCTGCACGCCACCGATGTAGAGCTCGCCGGCGCTGCCGACGGGCAGCGGGACGAGGTGGGCGTCCAGGACGTGCGCCCGGGTGTTGCGGATCGGCCGGCCCGCAGGCGGGTACGCCCCCGGGGTCCCGTTCGTCCCGTCCCACGCCAAGGCGTCGAAGGACGCCTCGGTCGGGCCGTGCAGAACGTGCAGCTCCGCCTCCGTCCACAGGGCGCGGAACCGGTCGCGCAGGCCGGCGGACAGCGCCTCGCCACTGCACAGGACGCGGCGCAGACCGGTGCACCGGGCGGCCTCGGGCTCGGAGAGGAAGACCTCCAGCATCGACGGCGCGAAGTGGACCGTGGTCACCTCGGCGCGGCGGATCAGCCGGGCCAGGTGGACCGGGTCGCGGTGGCTGCCGGGCTCGGCGACCACCAGGGTGGCTCCGGCCACCAGCGGCGCGAGCAGCTCCCAGACCGACACGTCCAGGTCCGCGGGCGCCTTGTGCAGCACCCGGTCGTCCGGGCCGAGGCGGTGGGCGTCCCGCATCCACAGCAGCCGGTTCACGACCCCCCGGTGCGGCACGACGACGACGCGCGGGCGGCCCTCCGGGTCGGGGACGTGGATGACGTGGGCGGGGGAATCCGGCAGCGGGCCGGGCAGTGCGTCCACATCGGCCGGCGACGCGGTCGCCCCCTCCGCGGCACCGGTCTCCTCGTCGAGCACGACCACCTCGACCCCGGTCCCGGGGAAGGCGGGTCGGACACCGGGGGTGGTGACGATCGCGGCGGGCGCGGCGTCGGCCGGCGTGTGGGCGATCCGGTCGGCCGGCTGGTCCGTCTCGATCGGCAGGCACGCGGCGCCGATCCTCAGCACCGCGAGGTGGGCGACCGCCAGGGCGGCCGAGCGGGGCACCGCCACCGCGACGACATCGCCGCGCCGCACCCCCCGGGCGGCCAGCAGGGCGGCCAGGCGGGTGGAACGCTCGTCCAGTTCGGCGTAGCTCAGACGGGTGTCGCCGGCCACCACCGCGAGCCGGTCCGGATCGTTCGCCACCCGCGCGGCGAACAGGTCGGGAACGGTGTCGTCGGAAACTCCGTCGGAAACGCCGTCGGTCGAGCCGGCCAGCAATCCGCGCCACTCGCGCGGTTCGAGGATGTCCAGCCGGCTCAGCGGCATCGAGGGGTCGGCGACCCCCAGCGACAGGAGGCGCACCAGGCGCCGGGCGAGCCGTGCGACGGTCTCCTCGTCGAACAGGTCGAGGCTGTACTCCACCGTCACCTCGACACCGGCGGGAGCGCCCTCCTCGTCCTTGCGCTCGACGAAGTTGAAGCCGAGGTCGAATTTGGCGGCACCCAGCTCACCGTCGATCGGACGAGCACTCACCCCCGGCAACTCCAACGACGCCCGCGCGTTGTTCTGCAACACGATCATCACCTGGAACAACGGATGACGCGCCAACGAACGACCCGGCTGCACCGCGTGAACCAACTGCTCGAACGGCAGATCCTGATGCGCGTACGCCGCCAGATCCGTGGCACGAACCCGCTCCACCACCTCCCGCAAACCCGGATCACCCGACACATCCGTCCGCAACACCAACGTGTTGACGAAGAAACCCACCAGATCATCCAAAGCCGCGTCGGTACGCCCCGCGATCGCCGTCCCCAACGGAATATCCGTCCCCGCCCCCACACGGGACAACAACCCGGCCACCCCCGCCTGCAACACCATGAACAAACTGGACCGCGTCGAACGCGCCAACCCCGTCAACTCACGATGCAAACGAGCACCCAACTCCACCGACACCACACCACCCCGATAACCGGCCACCGCCGGACGGGGACGATCCACCGGAAGAGCCAACTCCTCCGGCAAACCCCGCAAAGCCTCCCGCCAAAACTCCAACTGCACCGAGATCGGCGCCTCCGGATCACCCTCATCACCCAGAACATCCCGCTGCCACAACGCGTAATCCGCGTACTGCACCGGCAACGGCCGCCAATCCGGAACCGAACCACTCACCCGAGCCCGATACGCCTCCCCCAGATCCCGCGCCAACGGAGCCTGCGACCACCCATCCCCCGCAATGTGATGCACCACCACACACAACACGTGCTCACACTCCGAAACCCGGAACACCGTGGCCCGAACCGGCAACTCCACCGCCAGATCGAAACCCACCGAAGCCACCGAAGCCAAAGCCCCCGGCAACTCCTCCTCCGTGGTCTCCACCACCGCCACGGACACCACCGCATCCCCGGCCGGCACCACCTCCTGCCACGGCTCCCCGTCCACATCCGGAAACACCGTCCGCAACGACTCGTGCCGCCCCACCACATCCCGCAACGCCGCCCGCAACGCGTCCACGTCCAACGCACCGCTCAACCGCACCGCCAACGGAATGTTGTACGTACCGCCGGACCCCTCCATCCGATTCAAAAACCACAACCGACGCTGCGCGAACGACAACGGCACCCGCTCCGGACGCACCACCGCACACACCGGCGGCCGACCCCCCACCGAAGAACCCACCACCCGCTCCGCCAACGCCACCACCGTCTGCGCATCGAACAGGGCGCGCACCGGAAGCTCGATCTCGAAGACGCTCCTGATCCGGCTCACCAACCGGGTGGCCAACAACGAGTGCCCGCCCAGATCGAAGAAGTTGTCGTCGATCGAGACCGAGGCCACGCCGAGGGCCTCGGCGAACAGCCCGCACAGCACCTCCTCGTGCGGGGTCCGGGGGGCCCGGCCCCCGGCGGGGGCGGCGGTCAGGTCGGACACCGACGCCCCGCCGCCGGCCCCGGGGACCGGACGGGCGATCGGCAGGCCCTCCGGCGGCGTCAGGGCCGCCGACGCCTCGGCGGCCGGCCGCGTGTCGTCCGCCGCGATGGCCTCCAGGAGCTGCTCCAGGCAGGCGAGGAGGCCGCCGGCGGTGTCCGGGGTGAACAGACCCTCCCGGAACCCCAGCCGCAGCTGGACGCGCTCGCCGGGCACGACGATGAGCGTCAGCGGGTAGTGCGTGGCGTCGGCGCCGGAGACGCCGGTGATCGTGAGGTCGCCCGGTTGGTCCCGGAGGGAGTCCGCGTCCACCGGGTAGCTCTCGAAGGCGACCAGGGTGTCGAACAGCCGGTGGTGCCCGGCCGCTCGCTGGATCCCGGTCAGCCCGATGTGGTGGTGGTCCAGCAGGGCCGACTGCTCGTCCTGGACCCGGAGCAGCAGCTCCCGCAGCGACTCGTCCCCGGCGAGCCGGAGGCGCACCGGCACGGTGTTGATGAACAGGCCCACGATGTTCTCGACGCCCTCGATCCCGGCCGGTCGGCCGGAGACGGTGGCGCCGAACACCACGTCGTCCTCGCCGGTGAGCCGGGACAGCAGCAGGCCCCACGCCACCTGCACCACGGTGTTGACGGTGAGGCCGAGCCGGCGGGCGAGCGCGGCCAGCTCAGCGCTCCGCGCGGCGGACAGCTCGGCGGTGACCCGGCCGGGCAGGGAGGCGACGGTGTCGTCGGCCTCCGGGGCCACCAGGGTGGCCCCGTCGAGGCCGTCGAGCGCGGCACGCCACGCGTCGAGTCCCGCCTGTGTGTCCTGCTCGCGCAGCCACGCGAGGTACAGCTTGAACGACGGGGCGGGAGGCATCCCGGTCGCGTCGCCGCCGCGCCGGTACAGCTCGAACAGCTCACCGAGGACCAGGGGCATGGACCAGCCGTCCAGCAGGATGTGGTGGCAGCAGAACATCAGCCGCCAGGTGTGTTCGCCCAGGCGCACCACGGTGAACCGCAGCAGCGGCGGGTCGGCGAGGTCGAAGCGCACGGACTCCTCCGCCGCGACCAGCTCGGCCAGCCGCGCCGCCCGCTCCTCCTCGTCCGGGCCGGAGAGGTCGTGCACGACGACCGGGGTCTCGAACTCGCGCGGGACGACCTGCACCGGCCGGCTCAGGTTCTCCGACAGGAAGCCGGCCCGCAGGTTGCTCCGGCGGACCAACAGCGCCCTCACCGCGTCGCGGAGGACGTCCGGGTCGAAGGGGCCCTCGATGTCGATGGCCAGTCGGACGGTGTAGACGTCCAGCGCGTCCCGGTCATAGGTCGCGTGGAAGAGCATCCCCTCCTGCAGTGGAGCGAGCGGGAGGATGTCCTCGAAAAGTTCCTTGCCGGTCACCGGGTCTTCCTCCACTCCGCTTCCAACACCCCGAGGTCATCCGCTTCGAGGTCGATCAGGGACAGGTCCGACGGGGACAGGTCGGCGGGTCGCCGCTCCCCCGCGTGCTCCGCGAGCGCGGTGAGCGCGCGGAACCAGCCGTCGGCCAGCCGGCGCACGTCGCCGGGGTCCAGCAGCCGTCGTGGCCACGTCCAGTTGGCGATCAGCCGCGGGCCGTCCGCCGTGTCCTCGACGAGGACGTTGAGCGACAGGGCGTGCGACGCCGGCATGTCCGGGTCGCCGCCGAGTTCGCGCAGCACGTCGCCGTCCGCCGACATGGTCCAGTCCTCGGCGTCGGCGTCCCCGGCGACCGCCGCCCGGCCCAGGTAGTTGAAGCCGAACTGGGGCGGGTCGAACCGGGCCAACTCCTCGCGGGTGCGCGGGTTGAGGTGGCGCAGCAGGCCGTAGCCGACGCCCTCGTCCGGCATCTCCCGCAGCGTCTCCTTGACCCGGGTGAGGGCCTTGTGGAGCGCGGTGGCGTCACCGAACACCTGTCCCCAGGAGACCGGGCCGAGGTCCAGCCGCACCGGCGCGAGGCTGGTGAACCAGCCGACGGTGCGCGAGAGATCGAGGTCGGCGTCGTCCGGGATCTGTCTGCCGTGGCGTTCGAGATCCACCAGCACGGAGGTGCCGGCACCCAGTCCGGCGCGCCGCCGCCAGTCGGAGACCGCGAGGGCGAAGGCCGTCAGCAGAACGTCCTCCACGCCGCAGCGCGCCGCGGTGGGCACCGCCGTCAGGAGCCGCTCGGTGACCGGCCCCGGCAGGGTCAGGGCGAGCGCGCTCTGCGTGCCCATGGTGTCGAGGGCCGGGTCGCGCGGTTCGGCGGTCACCGGCACGTCCTCCTCCCGCAGTTGGTCGGCCCACCAGGCGACCCGGGCGGCGCGGGCGGGTTGGGCGGCGAGCTCGGTGAGCCACTGCGCCCAGCGTCGCCACGAGGTACCGACCGGCTGGAGTGCCGCATCCCGGGACTCGACCGCCGCCTGCCAGGCCGCGGCGAGGTCGGGCACCAGAACGCGCCAGGAGACCCCGTCGACGGCCAGGTGGTGGCCGACGACCAGCAACCTGCCGGGCTCCCGCGGGCCGGCGTCGAACCACACGACCCGCAGCATCGCGCCATCGGTCGGCGAGAGTTCGCGGACCGCCCGCTCGGCGTGCATGGCGATCAGGGCCCGCCTCTTCTCGCGGTCCGCGCCGGTGGTGTCGACCCGGGTGACGCAGTCGGCGGCGTCCACCGAGCCGCGCGGCCGGACCTCCTGGGACCACTCGCCGTCGGTGACCGTCAGCCGCAGCCGCAGCGCGTCGTGGTGGTCGAGCACGGTGCGGACCGCCGTGGTCAACGACTCCGGGTCGACCCGGGCGGGAACCCGCAGCAGCACCGACTGGTGGAACCGCTCGATACGGCCGCCGAGTTCGCGCAACCAGTGGGTCATCGGCGTGAGCGGCACCCCGCCGATGCCGGCGTCCGGGTCCTCGGCGGGCAGTTCGTCGACGGGGCGGGCCACCGCCGCGAGGGCGGCGACCGACTTGTGCTCGAACACGTCCCGGGGGGTGATGACCAGTCCGCCGCGGCGGGCCCGGCCGACCAGCTTGATGGAGACGATGCTGTCGCCGCCGAGCTCGAAGAAGTTGTCCCGCACGCCCACCCCGGGCAGGCCGAGGACCTCGCGGAACGCCTCGGCGAGGATCTCCTCGGCGTCGCCCGTCGGCCCCTCGCCGGCCCCGCCGGTGGTGAACTCCGGCGCCGGCAGGGCGGCGTGGTCCAGTTTGCCGTTCACCGTCAGCGGCAGGGCGTCCACCACGACGAACGCCTGCGGCACCATGTACTCCGGCAGCCGCTCGGCCAGGTGGGCCCGCAGTTCCCCGGCGTCCGGCTCGGCGCCCGGCGCCGGCACCGCGTAGCCCACCAGCTGCCGCACCCCGGGACGGTCCTCGCGAACCACCACCGCGGCACCCTCCACACCGGGACAGTCCGACAACACCGTCTCGATCTCGCCGAGTTCGATGCGGAAACCGCGCAGCTTCACCTGGTTGTCCCGACGGCCGACGAACTCCAACCGGCCGTCGGCGAGCCGGCGCACCACGTCACCGGTGCGGTACATCCGCTCCCCCGGCGCCCCGAACGGATTCGCCACGAACCGCTCCGCCGTCAGACCCGGCCGACCCCGGTAACCACGGGCCAACCCGACCCCCGCCACGTACAGCTCACCGGGCACACCCACCGGGCACGGGTTCATCCCGGCGTCCAGGACGTACACCCGGGTGTTGGCGATCGGTCCGCCGATGGGCGGGGTGACCGTTCCGTCGAGCGGGCCGCTCGCCGTGGCGCACACGGTCGTCTCGGTCGGCCCGTAGGCGTTGATCACCCGGCGGCCCGGAGACCACCGGGCGACGAGGTCCCGGGGGCAGGCCTCGCCCGCCGTCACCAGGGTCAGACCGGGGGGCGCGGCCTGCGGGTCGGCGCCGGACAGCGCCGTCGGGGTGAGCGTGGCGTGGGTGATCCCCCCGGTGGTCAGGAAGTCGGTGAGCGCCTCGCCGAGCACCGGACCCCCGGCCGGGGCGAGCACCAGCGCGGCGCCGTTCAGCAGCGCCATCACCGTCTCCCAGACCGAGGCGTCGAAACTCGGCGCGGCGAACTGTCCGACCCGGCTGCCGGCGTCCACGCCGAGCCGGCGGGCCTGCCAGGCGGCCAGGCTGCCCAGCCCCCGGTGCGGGACCACCACGCCCTTGGGGAGCCCGGTGGAGCCGGAGGTGTAGATCACGTAGGCGGGGTGGTCCACGGACAGCGGGGCCCGCCGTTCCGCGTCGGTGACCCCGGTCCCCGGCAGTTCCGCGAGCGCGTCGAGGACACCGGGGTCGTCCAGGAGCAGCGGTTCGCCGGCCCGGGGCGGCAGCCGGTCGGCCAGGGCGGCGACGGTGACCACCAGCGCGGGGTCGCTGTCGGAGATCATGTGGTCGATCCGGTCGGCCGGGTGGTTCGGGTCGACCGGCACGTGGGCCGCACCGGCGGTCATCACCGCGAGCACGGCGGTGGTGAGGTCGATCGACCGCGGCAGCACCAGGGCCACCCGGTCCTCCGGGCCCACCCCGCGCCCGATCAGCAGCCTGGCGAGCCGGTTGACCCGCGCGGCCAGCGTGGCGTAGTCGAGGGTGACCCCACCGGAGACGACCGCGGGCCGGTCGGCGGACGCGGCGGCCCGTTCGGCGAACAGCGCCGGGACGGTACGGGCGGCCTCGGACGACTCGGGGCCGTGCCCCTCGGCGAGGAGTTGCTCGCGCTGCGCGGGGGAGAGGATCTCCAGCCGGCGGATCGGTCGGGTCGGCTCGGCCACGACGGCACGCAGCAGCGTCACCAGATGGGCGACGATGCGCTCCGCGCTCTCCCGGTCGAACAGGTCGGTGCTGTGGTTCAGGATGCCGGAGACGCCGTCGGCGTCCTCGGCCAGGCTGAGTTCGAGGTCCACCTTGGCGACCGGCAGCGGCACCTCCCGGGCGGTGACCCGCAGGCCGGGCAGCTCGATGTCACGGATGTCGTTGTTCTGGTAGGCGAGCATCACCTGGAACAGCGGGTTGTGCGACAGCGAGCGGTCCGCGCCGACGAGGTCCACCAGCCGCTCGAACGGCAGGTCCTGGTGGGCGTAGGCGCCGAGGGCGGTCGCGCGGACCCGGCGCAGCAGGTCGACGAAGCACGGGTCGCCCGAGACGTCGGTGCGCAGCACCAGCGTGTTGACGAAGAACCCGACCAGGTCGTCGGCGGCGGCGTCCGTCCGTCCGGCGACGGGGGTGCCGATCGGGATGTCCTCCCCGGCGCCCAGGCGGTACAGCAGCGCGGCCAGGGCGGCCTGGAAGACCATGAAGGGCGTGGTGTCGGTCCTCGCCGCGAGTGCTCGCAGTCCCTCGTGGAGCTCGGCGTCGATGCGCACCGGCACCGAGCCCCCGCGATGGGTGGCCACCGGCGGGCGCGGACGGTCGGCCGGCAGTTCGATCTCCTGCGGGGCGCCGGCGAGCTGCTCGCGCCAGTAGGCCAGTTGGGCCGCGGCGATGCTGTTCCCGTCCCGCTCGTCGCCCAGGACCTCCCGCTGCCACAGGGTGTAGTCGGCGTACTGGACCGGCAGGGGCCGCCAGGAGGGGGCAGTGCCGTTCGAGCGGGCGCGGTACGCCTCGCCCAGGTCGCGTACCAGCGGGGTCCGGGACCAGCCGTCACCGGCGATGTGGTGGACCACCGCGCACAGCACGTGCTCGTCGTCGGAGACCCGGAACAGCCAGGCGCGTATCGGCAGGTCGACGGCGAGGTCGAAACCGGTGGAGGCCGCGGCGTCCAGCGCGGCGGACAGTCCCGCCCCGGGAACGTCGGAGACCTCCAGGGGCACGCGGGCCTCCTCGGCCGGGACGACCCGCTGCCACGGCTCGCCGTCGGCATCCGGGAACACGGTGCGCAGCGCCTCGTGCCGGGTCACCACGTCGTGGAACGCGGCGGTGAGCGCCGGTACGTCCAGCGCGCCGGAGAGCCGCACGGCGAAGGGGATGTTGTAGGTGTCGCCGGGGCCCTCCATGCGGTTGAGGAACCACAGTCGGCGCTGCGCGAACGACAGCGGCACCCGCTCGGGCCGCGGGACGGGGCGCAGCGGCGCCCGGACGGCCGTCGGGGAGTCGGTGAGCCGGAGCGCGAGCGCGACCACGGTCGGGGCCTCGAAGACCGCGCGGATGGGCAGCTCGACGCCGAGCACCACCCGGACCCGCCCGACGAGACGGGTGGCGAGCAGCGAGTGACCGCCGAGCTCGAAGAAGTTGTCGTCCACCGAGACCGACGGAAGTCCGAGCACATCGGCGAACAGCCCGCACAGCAGTTCCTCGTGCGGTGTGCGGGGTTCCCGCGCCTCCTCCGATTCGTGGTCGGGCGCGGGCAGCGCGGCGTGGTCCAGCTTGCCGTTGGTCGTCAGGGGCAGGGCGTCCAGCACGACGATCGGCCTCGGCACCATGTACTCCGGCAGCCGTTCGGCCAGGCGGGCCCGCAGTTCCCCGGCGTCCGGCGCGGCCCCCGGGGCCGGCACCGCGTAGCCCACCAGCTGCCGCACCCCGGGACGGTCCTCGCGGACCACCACCGCGGCCTGGCCGACGGCCTCGTGGTCGGCCAGCGCCGCCTCGATCTCGCCGAGTTCGATGCGGAAGCCGCGCAGCTTCACCTGGTTGTCCCGACGGCCGACGAACTCCAACCGGCCGTCGGCGAGCCGGCGCACCACGTCACCGGTGCGGTACATCCGCTCCCCCGGCGCCCCGAACGGATTCGCCACGAACCGCTCCGCCGTCAGGCCCGGCCGACCCCGGTAACCACGGGCCAACCCGACCCCCGCCACGTACAACTCACCCGGCACACCCACCGGGGACAGCCGCAGGTCGCCGTCGAGCACGTGGACCCGTTTGCCGTCGAGCGGAGCGCCGATCGGCACCGGGTCCGGCACGGGCTCGCCCGGCGGCAGCTCCTGGGCACTGGCCATGACGGTGACCTCGGTCGGCCCGTAGGCGTTCACGACCGTGGTGTCCGGACAGGCGTCGAGCACGCGACGCACCGACGCGGCGGACAGCGCCTCGCCGCCGGTCCACACCTCGCGCAGCGGTCGGAACGTCTCCGGGGCCTCGGCCGCGATCAGCCGGAACAGTCCGGTGGTGAACAGCGTGGCGGTGATCCGTTGCTCGGCGAGGACGCGGGCGATGCCGGCGATGTCCGGTTCCCCGGGCGGGCCGACCACCAGGGTGCCGCCGTTCAGCAGCGGGATCCACATCTGGTAGGTCGAGGCGTCGAACGCGTGGGCCGACTGCAACAGCACCCGCTCCTGCGCGCCCCCGGCGAACCGGCTGTCGGCGGCCAGGTCGGCGATGCCCCGGTGGGTGACCGCGACGCCCTTGGGCCGACCGGTGGAGCCGGAGGTGTACATGATGTAGGCGACCCGTTCCGGGCCCGGCGGCATCGGCACGCCGCCCTCGGGCACCGGGTGGTCCCCGGGCAGGTCCCCCTGCTCCAGGACCAGCGAGATCCCGCTGTCGGCCAGGACGTGGTCGCGTCGGGCCGGCGGCCAGCGGTGGTCGATCGGCACGTACACCGCGCCGGCCCGGATCACCCCGAGCACGGCGAGCACGAACTCCATGGAGCGGTCCATGGAGATGCCGACCGGCTCCTCGTCGCGCACACCGCGGTCGCGCAGCCAGGCGGCGATCCGCTCCACCCGCTCGTTCAGCTCCGCGTAGTCCAGCGAGCGGTCCCCGCACACCAGCGCCCGCCGCCCCGGCGTCTCGGTGGCGCGCAGGGCCAGCAGCTCCGGCAGCGTGCGCGCCGCGGTCGGCGCGGGGGCCGGGTGCTTCTCCCCGAGCAGCAGGGACCGCTCGGCGGCGTCCAGCACGTCGACCGCGCCCACCGGCGTCGTCGGGTCCTCCACGAAGGACTCCAGCACGGTGACCAGCCGGGTGCGGAGGGCCTCGACCTCGGTCTCGGTGAAGGCGTCCGGCCGGTAGGTGAAGCGCAGTTCGAGCGAGGAACCGGGCATGACCATCAGGGCGAGGGGGTAGTGCGCGCCGTCGGTGGAGAAGACGTCGGTGACCGACAACCCGCCGGGCAGGGTCAGCGCGGCCGGGTCGACCGGGAAGTTCTCCAACACCGTGAGGGTGTCGAAGAGGTCGCCCCGGCCGACCGTCCGCTGGATCTCCGCCAGGCCCAGGTGCTGGTGGGCCATCAGCCGGCTCTGTTCCTCCCGGATCCGCTCGCACAGCGCCGCCAGGGACTCGTCCCGTCGAAGACGCACCCGCACCGGCACGGTGTTGAGGAACAGCCCGACCATGGTGTTCACGCCGGGGATCTCCGGCGGCCGACCGGCGAGGGTCATGCCGAAGGTGACGTCCGCGCGGTCCGTCATCCTGCCGAGCAGCAGGCCCCAGGCGGCCTGCACCACGGTGTTGAGGGTGAGGCCGTACTCGCGGACGCGCCGGCCCAGTCGGGCGGTCGTCCCCGGCGACAATCGTCCACCGACCCTGCGGGGCAGCACCGAGGCGGACCGGTCGTCGGGCATCGCCGCCAGCATGGTGGGCCCGTCGAGACCGTCGAGCGCCTCGCGCCAGGCCTCGCCGGCGGCGGCACGGTCCCGCTTCGCGAGCCACGCCAGGTGATAGCGGTAGGGCGTCACGGGGGGCAGCGCCCCCGCGTCGCCGCCGGCCGCGTACAACTCGAACAGCTCGCGCACCAGGATCGGGGCCGACCAGCCGTCCAGCAGGATGTGGTGGTTGGTGACCAGCAGCCGGTGCCGGTTCTCCGCCGTGCGCACGACGGTGAACCGCAGCAGCGGGGGGCGGCGCAGGTCGAAGCGGGTGGCGCGGTCCCGCTCGGTGAGCTCGCGCAGCGCGGTGTCCCGCTCCTCGCCGGGCAGGTCGGTCAGGTCGACCTCCCGCCAGGGCGGCTCGACCGACCCGGGGATGAACTGCAGGGGGCGCGTCCCCTCGTGTCGGAAACCCGCGCGGAGATTGCCGTGCCGCTCCAGCAGGGCGCGCGCGGCGACGCGCAGGGCCGGCACGTCCAGCGGTCCGTCGATGTCCATGCCGAGCTGCATGACGTAGACGTCCGGGCCGACCCGGTCGTCGTACTGCGCGTGGAAGAGCAGGCCCTCCTGCAGCGGGGTGAGCGGTAGTACGGCGTCCGGTGACGGGTTCTGCTTCGTGCTCATTCCGAAACGCTCCAATCCGACCGGAACCGGTCGAGCTCGTCCTGCGAGACCAGGGGGATGTCCCACTCGGCGTCGACCGCCCGATCCGCTTTCCCGGTGTCCTCCGCCATCCGCGTGGCCGCCGCGGCGATGGCCCGCACGGTGCGGTGCGCGAACACGTCCTGCGCGGTGAAGTCCAGACCCTCCGCCCGTGCCCGGCTGACCAGTTGGATGGAGACGATGCTGTCGCCGCCCTGCCGGAAGAAGTCGTCGTCCGCCCCGACCCGGTCGAGCCCGAGCACTTCGGCGAAGAGTCGGGCGACGATCTCCTCCTCCGGCGTGGCGGGACGCAGCTCCGACGCGGACACCGCCGCGTCGGGCGCGGGCAGGGCCCTGTGGTCGAGCTTGCCGTTCGGGGTGACCGGGAGCGCGTCCAGTGGCACCAGCGCGGCGGGCACCATGTACTCGGGCAGCCTCGTGGCGAGCCTCTCCCGCAGTTCGGTGACCAGCGCGCCGTCCCTGCGCCCGGCGAGCGGGTCGTTGGCCCACCGCCCGGGCACCGCGTCCGGCAGGTACAGGTCCCGGTAGGCGGGCACCCCGCCCTCCGCGTCGGTGACCGGCACGAACACCGCGTCCAGCCGGCCGTCCGGGGCCCCGGCCGTCCAGGTGAGCAGCGCCCGGTATCCGATCGGGGAGCCCACGTCGTGCAGGGCGGTCACGTCGACCGCCTCCGGCACCTCGATGTCGTCGATCCCGGCGAGCGCCGTCAGATCCGCGTGGAGCCTGCCGTTGGGGATGCCCGTGACCCGCAGGGCGGCCGGACGCCCCTCGCGCAGTCGCGCGGCCAGCCCGTCGAGGCCGGCGAGGTCCTCCCAGGAGACGGTCGGCGCGTCCGCCAGCGAGACGGGCGCGGCCGGTCGCTTGTGCAGCACCACGTCGTAGCGGTAGCGGCTGAGCTCGTTGTCGTACTCCCCGCGCTTGATCCGGACGTCGACGCCGCCGAAACCGTCCAGGACCCCGGCGAGGGAATCGAACAGCGCGGGGTCCAGCAGCAGCTCGGTCTCGCGCTCGACGGCCCGCTCCACCGCGTACCGCGCGGCGGCGGCGTCGTCGCCGGGGTGGGAGGCGCGGTGGACGGCCGCCCGCATGCAACGCAGCAGCCGCAGGTCGCGGAGGTCACCGAGGAAGACGGCACCGGTGTCGCCGAGCAGGGAGAACGCCTTGCCGATCACGTCGACCAGGTAGTCCACACCCGGGAAGTACTGCGCCACGGAGTTGATCACGACGGTGTCGAACGTCCCGGTCGGCAGGTCCTCCAGCGCGTGCGCCGGGCAGGCGGTGAACCGGGTCCGTTCCGCCAGTACCGGGTCCGCCGCGGTCCGGCGCCGCAGCGTCTCGATCACCGTGCCGGACAGGTCGGTGCCCCAGTAGAGCTCCACGTGCGGTGCGACCGGCGCCATGATGAGTCCGGCACCGACGCCGATCTCCAGGACCCGGCGCGGTTCCAGCTCCAGGATGCGCTCCACGGTCGCCGCCCGCCAGGCCCGCATCTCCTCCTCGGGCAGGACCGAACCGTCGTAGCTGCTGTGCCAACCGCTGAAGTCCTCGCCGAGCGGCGGCTCCTCCCGGTCCGACGCGCCGTACACCTCGTCGTTGATGACCCGCCACTTGCCGACCTGGTCCGCCTCCAGGGCGAGGTCGCGGGGGCCGTCGCCCCGTTCGGCGGGCACCACGTAGCCGACCAGCCTGCGTTCCCCGGGCCGGTCCTCGCGGATCACGACGGCGGCCGCGGCCACCTGCGGCTGGTCGGTCAGCGCTGCGACGATCTCGTCCGGCTCCACCCGGAAGCCGCGCAGCTTCATCTGGTCGTCGGCCCGGCCGACGAACTCGAGGTGGCCGTCGGGACGCCGGCGCACCACGTCGCCGGTGCGGTACATCCGGTCCCCCGGCCCGCCGAACGGGTTGGCGACGAACCGCTCGGCGGTCAGGTCCGGCCGCCCCAGGTAGCCGCGGGCCAGGTTGATCCCGGCCACGTACAGCTCACCGGGGACACCGACCGGGACCGGGCCGAGCCCGGAGTCCAGGACGTACGCCCGGGCGTTGGCGATCGGCGTGCCGATCGGAGGCGGGACGGCACCCGACAGCGGCTCGCTCATCGTGGCGCACACGGTGGTCTCGGTCGGCCCGTAGGCGTTGATCATGCGTCGCCCGGAGGACCACGTCCCGGCCAGCTCCGCCGAGCACGCCTCGCCGGCGACCGTCAGGGTCAGGTCGGCCGGTACCGCGGCGGGGTCCAGGCCGGTGAGGGCCACCGGCGGGATCGTCGCGTGGGTGATGCGGTGATCGGTCAGGAAACGGGCCAGTTCCTCGCCGAGCAGCAGACCGCCGCCGACCGGCAGCACCAGCGCGGCGCCGCCGAGCAGGGCGATGCAGGTCTCGGAGACCGCGGCGTCGAAGCTCGGCGCCGCGTACTGGACGATGCGGCTGTCCGGCCGGATCGCGAACCGCTCGATCTGCGCGGCGGCGAGGTTGCCGATGCCCCGGTGGGTGACGACGACGCCCTTGGGCCGGCCGGTGGAGCCGGAGGTGTAGATGACATAGGCGGGGTGGTCGATCGAGGCGGGGTGCCGGCGCTCCGCGTCGGACGGCCGGGTCGTCGGCCGTTCCGCGATCCGCGCGGCGGTCGCGGGGTCGTCGACCACGATCACCGGCACCCCGGACGCCACCTCCTCCACCAGTTCCCCCACCAGTTCCTCCGCCGCACCGGTGGTCAGGGCCAGAACGGGCGCGCAGTCCTCGGCCATGAAGGTGATGCGCTCGCGCGGATAGCCGGGGTCGACCGGCACGAACGCCGCGCCGGCGGTGACCACGGCGAGCTGCGCCACGACGAGGTCCACCGACTTCGGCACGACCAGCAGGACCCGGTCCTCCGCGCCGACCCCGTGGGCGATCAGGTGCCCGGCCAGCCGGTTGACCCGCGCCTCCAACTCGCCGTACCGCACCTCCTCGTCGCCCGCGATCACCGCGACGGCGTCGGGGGTGCTCGCGGCCCGGGCGGCGAAGAGCGCCGGCAGGGTGTCGAGGCGCACGGCGCGGTCGGTGGCGTTCCAGTCCACGAGGATGCGCCGTCGCTCCTCGGGGTCGAGCACGTCCAGTTGGCTCAGTCTGCTCCCGGGGTGCCCGGTCGCCAGGTCCAGCAGCCGGACCAGACGGCTGATGAGTCCTTCGACGGTCGAGCGGTCGTACAGGTCGGTCGCGTACTCGACGGCACAGGCCATGTGGTCGGGGGTCCCGTCCCCGCCCCGCACCTCGCGGAAGTCGAAGAGCAGGTCCAGCTTGGCGGTGTGGGTGATCGCGGGTTCGATCCACGCGTCGAGATCGGGCAGGTCCAGTTCCGGTGTCGCGTTGTTCTGGAAGCCGAGCCCGACCTGGATGATCGGGTGCCGGCCCGCCGAACGCTCCGGGTTGAGCGCCTCGACCAGTCGTTCGAAGGGCAGGTCCTGGTGGGCGAAGGCGGCCAGGCCGTCCGTGCGGGCCCTGCCCAGCAGGTCGGCGAAGAGCGGGTCGCCGGTGAGGTCGGTGCGCAGCACCAGGGTGTTGACCAGGAAGCCGACCAGATCGTCCAGCGCCTCGTCGGTGCGTCCCGCGATGGAGATGCCCAGTGGGATGTCGTCCCCGGCGCCGAGCTTGCCCAGCAGCACCGCCAACGCGGTCTGCACCACCATGAACGGACTCACGTCGTACTCGCGCGAGCACCGCGTCACCTGGTGGTACAGCCGCTCGGGCAGTTCGAAGCGCAGCGTCTCGCCGCGGTGGGAGGCCACGGCCGGCCGGGGCCGGTCGGTGGGCAGGGTGACCTCCTCCGGCAGCCCGGCCAGGTACCGCTTCCAGTGAGCGAGCTGGGCGGAGATGGCCGAGTCCGGGTCGGTCTCGTCCCCCAGGATCTCGCGCTGCCACAGCGTGTAGTCCGCGTACTGCACCGGCAGCGGGGCCCAGTCGGGGGCCTTCCCCCGGCAGCGGGCGGTGTAGGCGATCTGGAGGTCGCGGGTGAGCGGTACCAGGGACCAGCCGTCGCCGGCGATGTGGTGCACCGGCATGAGCAGCGCGTGCTCGTCCTCGGCGACGGCGAACAGGTGGGCTCGAACGGGTGCCTCGCGGGCCAGGTCGAACCCGATGCCGGCGCGTTCGGCCATGGCGTCGGCCAACCGGTCGGCGGCGATGTCGATCACGTCCATGACCGGCGTCGCCTCCTCGGGGGAGAGGATGTGCTGGCGCGGCGTGCCGTCCCGATCGGGGAAGACGGTGCGCAGGCTCTCGTGCCGGCCCACCACGTCCCCGATGGCGGCCTGCAGCGCCCCGCGGTCCAGGGAGCCGTTGAGCCGCACCACGAGCGGGATGTTGTAGGTACCCGCCCCGCCGTCGATCTTGTCGACGAACCACAGCCGCAGCTGGGCGAAGGACAGGGGGATCTCCCCGGGCCTGTCCATCGGGGTCAGCGGGCGCCTGGCCTCGGGGACATGACCGTTGCCGGCCAGCCAGGTGAGCAGCGAGGCCGGGGTCGGCGCCTCGAAGACGGTGCGGATCGCGAGCTCGACACCGAACGCCGCGCGGATCCGGCTCACCAAGCGGGTCGCCAGCAGCGAGTGCCCGCCCAGATCGAAGAAGTTGTCGTCCATGGAGACCGACGGAACACCCAGGATCTCCGCGAAGAGACCGCAGACGATCTCCTCCTCCGGGGTGCGCGGCGCCCGGCCGGTGGAGGTGACGACGGGGTCCGGCGCCGGCAGGGCCCGGGTGTCGAGCTTTCCGTTCGTGGTCAGGGGCAGCGAGTCCATCCCGACGAACCACGAGGGGATCATGTGGTCGGGCAGCACGGCCGCGGCGTGCTTGCGCAACTCCGCCGTGTCCGGCGCGGTCCGGCCCTCGGGGCCCCCGAAGTCACCCACGACGTAGGCCGCCAGCCGTTTGTCACCGGAGGCGTCCTCACGGACGACGACGGCCGCCTGCCGGACATCGGGGTGGCGCAGCAGGGCCGACTCGATCTCACCCGGTTCGATCCGGAAACCGCGGATCTTGACCTGGTGGTCGGCACGCCCCAGGTACTCCAGGTTCGCGCTGCCGTCCGGGGCCCAACGGGCCATGTCACCGGACCGGTACATGCGCCGGCCGGGCGGGCCGAAGGGATCGGCGACGAACCGGGTGGAGGTCAGGTCCGGTCGCCCCAGGTAACCGTCGGCGACGCCGGGCCCCCCGATGTACAGCTCGCCCATCACCCCCGGCGGGGAGGGACGCAGCGCGGTGTCCAGGACATAGACCCGCAGGTCCTCGATGCCCAGGCCGATCATGCTGCCGGTACCGGCCGTCGCGTCGGCCGCCGTGAGCGCCAACTCGGTGGTGTGCACCGTGGTCTCGGTGATGCCGTACATGTTCACCAGCCGCGGGCTGTCCTCGGCGTGCCGCTCGTACCACTCGCCCAGCCGGCCGAACTCCAACGCCTCGCCGCCGAAGATCACGAACCGCAGGGCGAGTTCGGCGCCGATCTCCGGGTGGTCCCGATCGGCCTGGATCAACTGGTAGAAGGCCGACGGCGTCTGGTTGAGCACGGTGACCCGCTCCCGGACCAGTAGCCGCAGGAAGTCCTCGGGCGAACGACTCACCGCGAACGGCACCACCACCAGCGCGCCCCCGTACAGCAGGGGGCCCCAGATCTCCCACACCGAGAAGTCGAAGGCGTAGGAGTGGAACAGCGCCCACACGTCGTCAGGGCCGAAGCCGGTCCACCGGTCGGTCGAACCGAACAGTCGGATCACGTTCCGGTGGGCGACCATGACGCCCTTGGGCCGGCCGGTGGAGCCGGAGGTGTAGATGACGTAGGCGACCTGATCGGGCAGGATCGGCCCGCCGCGCTCCTCGTCCCGGACGGGGAGGTCCGAGAGCTCGGCGAGCCGGGACTCCGTCTCCGGGGTGTTCAGCCCGATCTCCGGCACGTCCACGGCCGGATGGGCGAAGGCATCGCGCCGGTGGGTGATCACCGCGGCGGGCCCGGCGTCGTCGAGCATGTGGGCCACCCGCTCCGCGGGCGACTCGGGGTCGATCGGCAGATAGGCGGCCCCCGTCTTCAGCGTCGCCAGCAGCGCCACGATCGTGTCCGTCGAGCGGGGCACCGCCAGCGCGACGAGCTGCCCGCGCCGCACACCGCGTTCGATCAACAGCCGGGCCAGCCGGTTGGACCGTGCGTCCAACTCCCGATAGGTCAACGAGTGGGTGGTGGCGCCGTCGGGGCACACCACCGCCGTGCGCTCCGGGTGCGCGGCGGCCACCTCGGCGAACCGTTCGGGCAGGGTGGCCTCCCCGACCGGTTCGACCGTGGAGGCCGCGCCACCCCACACATCCACCAGGCGCTTCCGCGTCTCGGCTTCGACGATGTCCAGGCTGCCGATCGGACGGTCCGGGTGCGTGACGAGTTCGTCGAGCAGCCGGGTGATGAGGCGGTGGTGCCGCCGCACCGCCTCGGGGTCGTACACCTCCGGGTTCGCCGACACGTCGAGCCGGAAGCCGCCGTCCCGCCGGGCGTACACGATCAGGGACAGGTCGTCGTCGTGTCCGGCGATCATCGGTCGCACGGTCGCGGGCAGGTCGGCGAAGCGCAGGTCGGGCGCGCCGATGCTCAGGTTCACCCGCGGTCCGATCAACCGGCCGTCCGAGCCCAGGAGTTTGAGGTCGCGCCGCAGGTCCTCGTAGCGGTAGCGCGTGTGCCGGGACACCTCGCGCATCCGCCGGTGGGCGTGCCGGATGAGCTCACTCCCCGTCATGTCCGGCCGCACCGTCAGCCGCACCCCGACGACGTTGGAGACCATGCCGGGCACGGCGCGCGCCACGGCCGTCGAACGGGCGGCGACCGACAGCGCGATCACCACCTCGCGGCTGCCGGTGATCCTGCTGGTGTAGGCGGCGACGGCCGCCGGCAGCGCGGCCGGCCAACCGACCCGGACGCCGCGGGCGGCGTCGCGGATCCGGTCCCCCGCCCCGGGCGTGACGGTCCGGGTGTCCCGGAGCAGCCCGGTCGGCAGGCCGGTCGGGCGATCACCGAGGCCGACGGCGGTCGCCTTGTCGGCGAACCGCTCGGTCCAGAAGTCCCGGTCGGCTCCGAAGGCGGCGGACCGCCGGTAGGCCACCTCGTCGTCGATGAGCGCGCGCAGCGGGGGGAACGCGCCGGGGGCGGGGTCCTCACCGGCGACGAGCCGCGTGTAGACCTCGGCGAGACGTGCCGCGACCAGGTTCGCGCCGAACCCGTCCATCACCAGGTGGTGGTAGCGGTGGTAGAAGAAGAAGCGGTCGGCGGCGATCCGGATGAGCGCGAACCGGTACAGCGGCCCGTCGAACACGTCCACCGGGGTGTTCGCGTCCGCCCACATCCACTCCTCGGCCTCCTGCTCCGGCCGGTCCCCGGCGGCGAGGTCCAGGACGTGCAGGGGCTGCGCCGACCAGTCGGTGATCGGCTCGATCACCTGCGCGGGGCCGGTCCCGTCGTCGACGAAGCGGGCGCGCAGCGCCTCGGTCTCGGTGACCACCCGACGCATGGCGGCCAGGAACAGCTCCGGGTCGAGGGGCCCCGCTATTTCCAGATACATCGCGGCGTGGAATGTCGCGTTCGGACCGCTCAGGCTCTGCGCGTACCAAATTCCGGCCTGGCCGGCGGTCAGTGGCAGAACCGTGGCTGACGAGTCAGACATCTGTCCTCTGTTTCTTCGGGCCAAGCCGATCCGGGTCTCCGGTCGGGCACCGACGGTCGGCGGGATGGACCACTTCGGTCGTTCCGCCGTCACCGCGGGTCGACCGGCTCACCTGCCGTGAAGGGCGGGTGCCGCGCCCACGCGGCGCGCCCCGGCCCGCACGGACCGGGGTTCATCGACGTTCCTGCCAAACGAATACACGATCCGACAATGACTGTCGTGCACGGCTGCATTTTCCGGAAACGAGACGAGTGGCGGAGGAATTCGAATTCTTCGAATCGGCCCGCGCTGCAGCAAGTGGCAAGGACCCCCGATGAACGGGAACCGGTCCATAGCATCGGCCCCTGCAGGGTCACAGACCACAGACAGACAAGGGGTAACGATGACCGACGCCG
Organism: Streptomyces calidiresistens; assembly: GCF_014141525.1. Classification (GTDB taxonomy): domain Bacteria; phylum Actinomycetota; class Actinomycetes; order Streptomycetales; family Streptomycetaceae; genus Streptomyces; species Streptomyces calidiresistens. Next base: position 1,507 of record NZ_VKHS01000003.1, on the reverse strand, counting down.
TGGAAAGGGGGGCGACCTGCCCCGTCGCCCCTCGCGGCTGGCCCAACCCGCTGCTGCCCGAGTACGAGCAGCTGCCCGAGGGCCGCCCGCTGACACAGGTCACGATGCCGTCGGGCAGCAAGGCATGGCTGGTCGCCCGACACGACCACATCCAGCGACTGCTGGCCGACGACCGGTTCAGCGTGGAGCCGCACCCCACGTTCCCCATCCGGTTCCCGGCACCGCAGGAACTGCTCGACATGATCGCCAAGGACTCCAAGAACCTTCTGGTGACCATGGATCCGCCGCGCCACACCCGGGTCCGTCAGATGGCGCTCCCGGACTTCACCGTCAAGGCCGTGGAGAAGCTGCGGCCCCGGGTGCGGGAACTGGTCGACGAGTACCTGGACCGGATGGAGGTCCGGGGCGGGCCCGTGGACCTGGTCCAGAGCCTGGCGTTGCCGCTCCCCGCCCGGGTGATCTGCGAACTGGCGGGCATCCCCGACGCCGAGCAGGACACCTTCACCCGGAACGCGGCGATCATGGTCGGCACCCGGCACTCGTACACCATGGACGAGAAGCTGGCCGCCAACGAGGAGTTGATGAAGTACTTCGCGACCCTCGTCACCGAGAAGCAGAACAACCCCACCGACGACATGCTCGGCAACTTCATCAGCCGGGCCGGTCGGACCGAGGAGTTCGACCACCACGGTCTGACCCTGATGACCAAGATGCTGCTGCTCGCGGGCTACGAGTTCATCGTGAACCGCATCGCGCTCGGCACCCAGGCCCTGCTCGAGCACCCCGAGCAGTTGGCGGCGCTGCGGGCCGACACCGAGGGGCTGATGCCCCGGACGGTGGACGAGGTGCTGCGCCACTTCAGCCTGGTGGACGAGATCATCGCCCGGGTGGCGCTCGCCGACGTGGAGATCGACGGCGTGACCATCAAGGAGGGCGAGGGCATCCTGGTGCTCAAGGGCCTGGGTGACCGCGACCCGGCCAAGTACTCCGACCCGGACGCCTTCGACATCCACCGCGACGCGCGGGACCACCTGGCCTTCGGCTACGGCGTCCACCAGTGCCTGGGGCAGCACGTCGCCCGCCTGATGCTGGAGCTGTGCCTGTCCGGCCTCATCCACCGGTTCCCGGGGCTGCACCTGGTCGAGAGCGACGAGCCGATCGAGCTCGTCGACGGGCTGCCGCCGGTCCACAAGCTCATGGTCGGCTGGTGAACGGATGAAGGTCCACGCGGATCGCGACCGCTGCATCGGTGCCGGACTGTGCGCGCTCAACGCCCCCTCGGTGTTCGACCAGGACGACAGCGGCCTGGTGGTCGTGCTGGACGACTCGCCCTCGGGTGCCGGGGCCGTGGACGCCCACAAGCTCGCCGAACACATCTGCCCGTCGAAGGCCATCCTGGTCTCGGACGGTTGAGGGCAACCGCCCCGTACCCCACGGGCCACGGGTCCGGTGCCCTCCCGTGGGGGCACCGGACCCGTTGCTGTCTCTTATACACTTTTGCTGCCGC
>NZ_VKHS01000299.1 GCF_014141525.1 Streptomyces calidiresistens | reverse complement strand
GGCATGGGTGGGCTCGGGGTAGCGCAGCGTCTCCGGGCCCGGCACGTCCCTGCGGACCCCGATCACGATGGCCCGCCGCCGGGTCTGCGGCACGCCGTAATCGGCGGCGTTGAGCAGGTAGCGGCGCCGGCGTTCGGCGGGGGTGTCGCTCTCCTCGGCCCCCGGCGGGTCCACCAACCGGTAGTCCGCCAACTCGCCGCCGGGGCGGGTCTCGACCTCCAGGTCGTGGAACTCGGGGGAGGTGAGGAAGCGGTCCACGTTCTCGATGACGAAGACCTTGGGTCGGATGACGTCGCTGACGATCCGCACGTAGTGCCGCCACAGCTTGTTGCGCGGGTCGTCCGGGTCGCGCTTGCCCAGGCCGGAGAAGCCCTGGCAGGGGGGACCGCCGAGCACCACCTCGGCGGCCGTCTCCTCGCCGGTGGGCTGCCAGTGCTCGATGTCGCCGGTGTGCACGTGGCCGGTGCCGTCCCCGGGGTGCCCTTCCCGCCCGCCGTCCTCCGGGTGGAAGTTGGCGGTGTAGGTGGCCGCGGCGTCCGGGTCGCGCTCGATCGCCAGCACCGAGCGGAAGACCGGGCCGGCGGACTCCGGGCGGCCGGCGGGCCGGAAGGCGGTGAAGCCCCGGGTGAACCCGCCGCAGCCGGCGAAGAGATCGACGAGGGCCACGGGCTCGTCCGCGGACGGGCCGGCGACGGCGCCGGGCGCGGGAGCGGGTTCGGCGACGGTCATGGCGGGGAGTCTAGCCGGCGCCCCGGTCCGGCACGGCCGCCCGCCGACCGCCCCCGGGGCGTCGGCGCCGCGCTCACTCCTCCTCGCGGCAGGCCAGGACGACGGCCGCGACGCTCGCCGCGACGTCCTCCGCCGCCTCGTGCTCCCAGAAGCGCAGCACCGTCCAGCCGGCCTCGGTGAGCGCCCGCCCCGTCTGGAGGTCACGGGCCTTGTTGCCGTCCAACTTGCGGCGCCACCACTCGCTGTTGGACTTCGGACTGGTGGCGTGCTCGGGGCAGCCGTGCCAGAAGCAGCCGTCGAGGAAGACCGCGACCCGGACGCCGGGGAAGGCGATGTCGATCTTGCGGCGGGGCAGGCCGGGAACGGGGCGGTGGAGGCGGTACCGGTACCCCGCCGCGTACAGCAGGCGCCGCACGGCGACCTCCTGCGCGGTGTCCCGCACGGCCTGCCGCCTCATCCGGGCCGAGACCTCCGGGGAGGAGGGCACCGGCCGCCCCGGCGCGGCGGGGGCCGCGTCACGGGCCGCGTCGGGGTCGGGGACGACGGCCGGGGCCGGGCCTCCCCCGGCGGGATCGGTCGCGTCGGGTTCGGGGGCGTTCGCGGGTGCGGTGGATTCCGTGGGCTCCGGTCCTGCCATGGGCACATCCTGCCGGCCCGCCGGCGACGACGGGGCCCGCCCCGACCGGTCGGTGGTCGGGACGGGCCCGGGGTCGCACGGGGCGGCCGTCAGCGCCCGACGGGCTCGCCGAGGAGTTCGCGCATCCGCTCGATCTCGGCCTCCTGGCCGTCGATGATCTCCCGGGCGAGGTCGGCGGTCGGCTCGTGGGAGCCCTCCTCCAACACCTCCCGGGCCATCTCCAGCGCCCCTTCGTGGTGCTCGATCATCAGCTCCAGGAAGGCGGTGTCGAACGCCTCGCCGTCCAGCGCGGCGAGGCGGTCCATCTGCTCCTCGGTGAGCATGCCGGGCATCCCGTGCATGTCGTGCGTCTCGTGCCCGCCGTCGCCGTGACCCCCGGTCCCCTCGGCGTCCCACTCGCGCAGCCAACCGGTGAGGGTCTCGATCTCCGGGCCCTGGGCGGCCTCGATCTCCTCGGCGAGGGCTCGGACCTCCGGCGAGGCGGCCCGGTCGGGGGCGAGTTCGGACATCTCCAGGGCCTGCCGGTGGTGGGGGATCATCTCGCGGGCGAAGGCGATGTCCGCCTCGTTGTGATCGTCGCGGTCCCCCTCGTCCTCGACGGCGGACGCGCCGTGGCGGGGGTGGTCGGCGGAGCCGTCGGCGGTGCCGCAGGCGGTGAGGGTCAGGGCGCCGGCGGTCAGCGCCGCCGCCGCGAGGAGGCGACCGGACCGACCGCGACGGGCGGGAACGGCGGGAACGGCGAAGAAACGAACACGGCGTGTCGCACGCATGGTGAAGGACTCCTGCGATGGTTCGCCGCCGGGCGCGCGATGGGGCGCCCGGGGCGGAAACGGAAAAGGGAACACGGCGGCACCGGGCGCCGGTCGCGGGGGACCGACCGCCCGGGGGCGCTCCTATATCCGCAGGAGTTGGAGTTCGCTGAGCGAGGGCGGCGCCCGACAGCCGATCGGCGCGCACGGCCGGGCCCCGATCGGCACCGTCACGGGAACCGGCAGCGGGGCGATCGAAGTGGGCAGCGGCGGGGCCGGTGCGAGGGCCACGCCGGCGGCTGCACAGCCGACCTCGGTCCGCTCCGTGTGCCCGCAGGGCTCCCGCACGTCGGCGGAGCGCTCGACACCCGGCCGGCCGGGCGCGTGCGGGACGGCCGTGGAGGGGTGCGTCGGGCCGTGGGCCCGGGTCGGACCGTGATGAGCGGCGTGCGCGGCGGGACCGGCGGCCGGGTGCGCGGCCGGGTGGTGGCCCGGCGCCGTCACGGCGGCGTGGGCGAGGGCGGGAAGCCCGACCCCGTGCAACAGCAGCACGCCCAACAGCAGCGGCAGCACCCGGAACAGCCGAATCGACCGGGACACGCCGCCCCGCCGTTCCGCACCGCTCCGTCGTCCGCCCACGCCCCTCATCCTAGGCAACGGCCCCGTCCGGGATGCGGACACCTCGGGCCAACCGGTTGCCATGGCCATCCATCCGGGCAGGGGCACCCCCGGCGGCACGGTTGTCGGGTGACAACGACCGCCCCCGGTGCCGGCCCGGGCACCGGGACCGGGAACCGGGACGCGAAGGAGGACGGATGAACCCACTGGGAACGGTGCGCCGCGGCACGTCCGGGGCCCTGGACCACCTGCGGCGCGCGGCGCGCGGCCCGGGGTGGGAGCGCGACGACGTCGTCCTCCAGTTCAAGATCGTCGGCGCCACGGTGGTCGCCTGGCTGATCGCCTCGGCGGTGCTGCCCTCCACCGTGCTCACCTTCGCCCCCTTCACCGCGCTGCTCGTCCTCCAGGGCACCGTGCACCGTTCGCTGAGCGTGTCGCTGAAGTACCTGGCGGCGGTGGTGGTGGGGATCGGCCTCGCCGCCGGCTTCGGCGTGACGGTGGGGGTGCACGGCTGGTCGCTGGCGGTTTTGATGATGCTCGCCCTCGCCGCGGGCCGGCTGTGGCCTTTGGGCAACGAGCGCACCCAACTGCCGGTGGTCGCGCTCTTCGCCTTCGCCGCCGGGGGCGGGGACCCGGACTACGGGCTCGACCTGCTGCTGGCCGTCGCGCTCGGCGCCGGGTGCGGCCTGGGTTTCGCCGTGCTGCTGCCCCCGGCCCCGCACCGGCGGGGGGACGCGGAGAAGGCGTGCGCGGACCTCGCCGGCCGGGTGGCGGGCGTGCTGCGGGCGCTGGCCGCCGGGCTGCGGGAGGAGGCCCCCGACGATCGGACCGTGGCGGGCTGGGAACGGCGGCTGCGCGACCTGGACTCGTTCACCCGGCACGCGCGGTGGGCGGTCTCCGAGAGCGAGGAGGCGGCCCGTCCCCTGCCCGGCCGACCCCCCCGGCGGGGCCCGGGCGGCCCGGCCACCGGCGGCGCCCACCCGCCGGGGCCGGCGATCTCCGACCCGGCCGCCCGGCACACCGCGGTCAACACCCTGGAACGGGTGGGGTTCCGCGCCCGCTCCATCGTGCGCGGTCTGACCTACGCCGCGCGCAGCGACCACTACGGTTCCCTGGCCCGGGACTTCCTCCGCGACTACGCCGAGCTGCTGGACCGCACCGCGACGGCGGTGAAGCGGTACGGCGTCGGGGCCTCGCGCAGCGACATCGACGAGGAGGAGTTGGGCATGTCCCTGGCCCGGGTGCGCGAGATGTACCGGGAGTTGGAGGAGCGCTGCCGGCGGGAGAACCTGGACGCGCCCGGCGAGTGGCCGTTGTACGGGGCGCTGCTCGCCGACGCGCACCGCATCGCCGACGAACTGGAGCACCCGGGGCTGGTGTGAGGCGTTCCGCGGCCCGCCGGCCGACCGGGATCCCGGTCGGCCGGCGGGCCGTGGAGGGGTTCGATGTGGCCGGGTCCGCCCCGCCACCGACGGGGCGGACCCGGTCGGTGCGGGCGTCAGACGCCGGCGGGTGCGGCCATCCGCTTGGCGTAGTCGGCCATGCCGGTCCAGTCGAGGAGGACGCACGGTTCGTCGCCGAGCACCCACGCGTCGTGGCCGGGGTCGATCTCCATGAAGTCCCCGGGGCCGTACTCGGCCTCGTCGCCGTCGTTCATGACGACCTTCATCCGGCCGCTGACGCAGTAACCGGTGTGGGCGGCCTCGCAGCTGTCCGTGCCGGCCATCGGCTTGACGTGCTTCGACCACTGCCATCCCGGCTCGAAGATCGCACGGCCCACGAGCCCGTGCTCGGTCTCCAGGATGTCGAGGTGTCCCTTGTGGTCCTCGAAGGGACGGACCTCGTCGGCCGAATCGAAATTCCTCTTGACGATGGTCATGATCATCCGCCTCCCGGCGGGATGGTTGAGCTGTCCCGAGTCCACTTTCCAGGCTACGCCGCTGGGCGCGGTCCACCCACTCCGCCGGTGGCCGCCGGTGGCCGCCGGCCCGACGGACCGGCCCGGTGACGGGCCGCCGGAGCCGGGTCGGGCGACATCCGCCCCCTCGCCGTCCCCGGGCCCGGGGCGGTGCCGGCCGAACGGCCCGGTACCCAGCCCCGGGGATGAGCCCCGGGTCATTCCCCGGGTCGATGAGTTGACCGCCCCGACCGGTGCACGATCACACCATGACCGCGAAGGCCGTAGCCGACCTGCACGAGGTGTACGTCCTGCTGGACTCCCTCTCCGAGCCCTCCGACATCCGCCGATTCGAGGAGTTGGAGGCGGCTCGCGAGAAGGTACTGGCGGCCGCGTCCACCCTGGCCGGGGAGATCGACCGGCACGACCTGCACCATCGCTTCCGCTCCGCCGTCCGGTCGATGGAGAAAGCCCGGAGGATGGGACGCGCCCACCGCCGGAACCCCCTCGGCCGCCCCCTCTCCCACATGCGCTTCGCGTTGAACATCGGCAGCGCGCAGGGCAGCGTGCACCTGATCCTCGCCGCGGTGGACCCCGGGAACGCGCCCGCGCTCCCGGAGACCTGACCGCCCCGGCCCGGGGGCTGTCGGGCGCCCCGGGAGGAGGGGGACGCCCGGCCCGGTGCCGGGCGTCCGGTGAGAGGGGTCGATCCGCCGCTCAGTTGTAGTCGACCTCGCAGGCGGCGTCGGTGTTGTAGGGGGTGAAGATGCCGTCCGGGTTGTCCCAGAACAGCCACACGTACAGGGAGTAGGCGTCGGGGGCGTCGTCGCCGTTGAACTGGTCCTCGATGAGGCCCGCCCCGTTGTCGTCCCCGTTGTCGCCGTTGGTGTCCTGCTCGTCGAGCTGCTCGCCCGTGTCCCGCTCCTCCGGCGGGCTCTCGAACGTCTGACCGAACAGCTCGGGCGGGTCCTGACCCTCGTCCGCCACGATGTACTCCACCGCACCCAGCCGCAGGTCCCCCGGCTCGCCGTCCGGATCGGGCAGGTAGACCAGTACGGGCGGCTGCTCCCAGTTCACGTCCTGGTTGATGTAGTCCGGGTTGTAGTAGTGGTAGCCGATGGCGCCGTCGTCGGTCTCGACGCACTCCTCGGCCTGCACGTAGCCGTCCTCTATCGCCTGATCCACGTCCTGGTACGGCTCCATCGCCTCCCGGAGGTCCTCGATCTCCTGCTGGGTCTGTTCGTCGAGGCCCTCCTCCCCGTCCTGGGCCACGGCCGGGAGCGCGGGTCCCAGTGCGAGGGCACCGGCTCCGACCAGGGCGATCGCCGAACGACGCACAGAGGTTGATGTCATGACAGACCTCGCCTTTCCATGGGGGATTCGGAAGGGAATTCCGGAGGAATTCGAGAAGGGTTCGTGCCGGGCGGGAGGGATGG
>NZ_VKHS01000298.1 GCF_014141525.1 Streptomyces calidiresistens | reverse complement strand
CCCCCACACCACCCCCGACCACCTGCGCCACCAACTCCAACAGGCCGCCGACGCCTTCGAACGCGCCACCCGCTCCCGCATCCGCGCGGACCACGATTCCGCCGCCGCCCTGCGCCGAGCCGGCCGCCAACTCCTCCACCAACCCACCGACACCGACGGCACCGGTCTGGCCATGCTCCTGGACGCGGTCCTCTTCGCCGTCGTCCTCGCCCACCACTGGCACTCCCGCCGCCACCACGCCCAACAGGAGGCCGCCGCCCGCGAGGCATTCCGCCACATCCACACCGCCCACCGGGCCGCCGCCGAACGCCCCCTGCGCATCCTGGCCGCCGCGGCCCCGCCCGCGCCCACCACGGCCCGCTACGCGCACCACATCCGCCACAGCCTCCCCGAACACGCCGACCGCGTCCTCCGGGACCCCGCCTGGCCGGCGCTCACCGCCACCATCGCCGCCGCCGAACACGCCGGCCACAACCCCGCCGACCTCCTCGACCACGCCATCCGCCAACGCCCCCTCACCGACGCCGACAACCCCGCCCGGGTCCTCACCTGGCGCCTCCACCGCCTGGGCCACCGCACCCCACCCAGCACCCGCGTCCTCACCGCGCGGAACGGGCACCCCCTCGCTCGTCCGGCAGCGGAAAAGCCTGCCGCCACCCCGGGCGTACCGTCCACAACGGTCACCACACGACGAGGGCGGTGAGCGACAGGACACCGCCGAGCTCCGAGAACGCCGAAACCGCCGGTGTTGTCGGTGCGTGGCGCTACCGTCACGGTATGAAGGTCATCTACAAGATCACGTACCCCAACGGGAAGATCTACATCGGCTCGGACCGCACGGACAGCCGACTGACCTATTTCGGCAGTCCTTCCAAGGAACTCCTCGATCGCGACTTCGACCGCGCCGACTTACGGGACTTCACCCTGCGCAAGCAGATTCTCTGGGAATCCGACACCGCCACGAACAGCGAGGTGTTCCGCCGCGAGAACGAACTCATCGTCGAGCACGGTGCGAATGACCCGTCCCGCGGCTACAACCAGCGGCCCCGTCATCGCCCGGCCACCCCGCCGCAGCCGTAGGGTCCATGCCGTCGGGGCGTCGGGACAGGGGGTCAGGGCAGTGCCGCGAGGGCCCGGTGCCAGGGGAAGGCCGCCGCGTCGCCGGTGCGCGGCGGGTGGGGCTCGTAGCCCTCCGGGCCGCCGAGGAGGACACGGCCACCCTGTTCGCGCAAGCAGGCCACCGCCCGGGGCACAGCCGGCTGAGCACCCAGAGCGGTGCTCCAAAACGGCATCGCGACCACCGGCACACCCAGGTGCACACCCTCCGCCGGCAGACCGACTGCGAAATTTCACCTTTTGAAGAGGGGTTGGCAACCTGACCGGAGTTTCCGGTTTCACACTTATCGCTGTGGCCCGAACGATCTCTGCTCGGGCCACAGCGAGCCAAGATTCCCAGTAGGCGGAGAGCCATATCTCCACCATTCACCACCCGAGAGGGACACTCTATCAATTGCCCCGCTCGACCCCATCGGAAATCCGGCGACCAGCCAATCAATCACCACCACAAGCTGGCGAAGATTCCATCGAAGACCATGGAGCAATCAAGCGAAGAGGCAAGATTCACCCTTCCCCGCGCGACCTCCACGTTTTCACCCTATAGGCCACCAATCCGCAAACCAGAAACCCGGACAAAACCAAAAAAAATAGACGGATTCCGGGGTTTTCATCTCCCGCCAAAATACTGACAGCCAAAGCAGCGAAGAGTGCAATTACCGCAGCCGAAGCGCCTGCTTCAGCTCTCCTTCGCTCCACCATTCTTCACCCTCCCGAAGAAGCGATCATTTCAACAATTACCCGAGATCCCACATCCAACCGCAAAAGCGACACCAGTTTGTGCCACCGTGAGACCGATTGCAGTTCCCACCGTGAGAGATGCCCCTCCTGTAGGAACTGCGGTAATCAAGCCTGCCACCGCAAACGTCACCGCTACGGTGTCGGTCATTGTCCATAGACCGGTGGGATCGGTGTGGTTGACGGGGTCGCCGAGGGCGTAGAGATAGGGATTGGGTTCCTGGCCGCTGGGGTCGGGTTGGGTGAAGCGGCCCAGGTGCGGGTCGTAGTAGCGGGCACCCATCTTGTAGAGCCCGGTCGGGTCATGGTGGGCGCCGGCGAATTGGTAGGGCTGGCCAACCTCCTCGGCCGTGTCGCGGAGTTCCCCGGTGGGGGTGTAGGCATAGGTGTGGGTGGGCTCACCGGTGTCGTCCACCATGGCGAGGACGGAGCCGGTGGCATCGGTGAGGTAGTAGTGGTACCGATCGCCGTCGGTGGTCATGGAGTGCAACGTGCCCTCCGGCTCACGAATGAACCCGATCCGTGCCTCCTGCGCGTAGTCGTACTGCTCGGTGACACCGAGGGGGCCGTTGCGGAAACGGGTGTCGCCCAGCCGGGTGCGCTCCTCCTGTGTGGTGTCGGCATGGGCCAGGCTCCACGTGGTGCCTCCCGCCGTGAGACGACTCAGCTGACCGTGCTCCGAATACCCGGCGTCGGAGCGGGGCAGCGTGGAGAGCGCATCCATCTCGTTCCCGGCCCGGTCGTATGCCCAGCCGTTCTCCTCACCGTTGACGGTCACAAGCTGGGAGGCGGCGTTGTAGCCGTAGGTGGCGCCCTCCTCGCACGTGTCCTCCTCCTCGGCCCGGGCGGTGAGATTACCGGCCGGATCGAAGCAGTACCGCCACGCCGCGGACTGCGTGCCGGCCGAGGTCTCCTCCACGGCCTCGGTGAGCCGCCCGGCGGCGTCGTAGGTGTAGACGGTGTGGGTGTCGGCTGCGTGGTCGGTCAATGCCCGGATCTTCGTGCCGTCCTCGTCGACGCCGTCGACGGCGCGTGTGTAGGAGTACTCCAGGTCCAACAGGGTATCCGCGTCGGAGATGGCCGTGATGCGGGTCGGGCGTCCGGAGGCGTCCCTGGTGATGGTGTGCTCGGTGCCGCCCGGGAGGACGGTTTCGGTCCGTCGGTCGTTGCGGTCATAGGTGAAGGTGGTGGTCCGCCCGGCCGGGTCGGTCAGTTCGGTGAGTCGTCCGGCGGCGTCGTAGTCGTATTCCACGGTTCCGCCGGCGTCGGTGTGCGAGGCGACGTGACCATCGGCGGTATGGGTGAGCACCGTGGTGGAACCGTCCGCAAGCGTGCGAAGTGTCTCCCGCCCGAGAGCATCGTGGATGTACTCCGTGGTACCGGTCGGGTCTGTACGGGAGATCAGGTTGCCGTCACCGTCATAGGAGTACTCGACCTCGGCGTAGGAGGCCGTGTCCACCGTGATCACCCGGTCCCGGTCGTCGTAGGTGTAGTGGACGGTGATGCCCCTTCCGTCCGTGACCGCCTCGGGGCGACCGAGGTCGTCGTAGCGGTACCGCGTGGCGCCCATCGGGGCGGGTGGTTCCGCCCGGGTGAGATCGCCTCGATCGTCATAGGTGAACGAGGTGGTGTTGCCGTTGGCGTCGGTGGCGGTGCATCGCTGACCCTGGAAGCCGCCGCACTCGGGGTCCGCAGAGTTGTGGGTGAAGGTTCGGGTGCCCCCGCCTTCTCCTGCCACCGTCACGGAGACGGTGTTGCCTCGGGTGTCGTAGGAGTAGTCGGTGGTTTGCCCGTCTGGGAGGGTAAGGGTGCCGGGCAGGTCCGCGTCGGCGATCGTCTGGTACTCCGAGAGTGCGGCGGTGGCTCCGGTGGGCAGTTCGATGGAGGTCAGGTTGTCCCGGGAGTCCCAGCCGTAGGTGGTCACGTTTCCCGGGGAGGTGCCGGTGCCCATCGCGTCCGTGGCGGTGGTCACGTTGTGCCGGGCGTCCCAGCTGCGGGAGCGGGTATGGCCGAGAGGGTCGGTGACCGAGGTGACCCGGCCGTCCCCATCGTGTTCGTACACCGTCTCGTCGCCCTCGGGGTCGGTGACAGTGGTGCTGCCCGCTTCCCAAGGCGAGTCGGCGGAGTAGGAGTACGTCCAAGTCGGTCCGGTCTCACCCTCGGTCATCCGCTGCACGGACGTGACGCGGTCCCAGCCGTCATAGGTGAACGCGATGCGACGTCCCTCGGGGGTGGTGACCCCTGTGACGCGGTCGTCCTCGTCGTAGGTGAACCGGGTCTCCGCTCCGGAGGTGTCGGTGGTGGTGACCAGGCGCCTGTGGCGGTCGACGGTGTGCAGAGCTGTTCTACCGGTGTGGTCTTCGGCCCGCCATGAACCGGACGCGTCCTCGGTGTAGTCGACCCACCGATCGGAGCGGGTCTCGGTGGCCCGGAGGCCGATCCACCCGCCGTCCCCATCATGGTGGTTCTCAACGGTGATCGAACCGCCGTTGCGGTCCCTCACCTCGGTGAGGGAGCCGTCCTCGTCGAAGACCTCCTTTCCGCCGGTCTTCCGATCGGTCAGAGTCCAGGTGCCGTCCTCATTGCGCTCGAGATCCTTGGCGTAGCCGGTCGGCGTGGTGAGGGAACCGTCCTCTTCCCGGTCGTAACGCAGGGTGGCACCGGTCTCGTCGTACACCAGGACGGTGTTGGTGAAGAAGTCGTCCAGATACCGATCGAAGTTCCCCCACCAGCGCTCCCCGGTAGAGCCGTAGGGGCCGAGGAACGAGTTGTAGGTTCGGGTGAGCTGAAGATTGCGACCGACTCCGGCGATGTCGTAATCGGTGGCGGCCAACATCAAGTTGCCGTTCGAGAGGTTGACCCGCATCACCAGGGCATCGGTGAGCCGTTCCTCCGCGTACTCGTGCCAGGGAACCTCGCCCTGCCCCTCGGACACCCACACCAGAGGAGTGGCTTCTCGCGTGGCCTCGGAAGACCGTTCCCGCCCATATTGTCCTTCCGGATGCCGCGGAGGCGGAACTTCGGAGGGACGGGACTCCGGAGGACGAGTGGTCCCGGTGGGCACCACGGGAGGCTCCGGTCGATCGGTGCTCTGAGCAGAGGCCGCTGCCGGTAAGAGGCCGAGAGCGAGGGCCGAGACGAGGAGCGAGGCGGCCAGGGGTCGGTCGAACGAGAAGCGGGAACGCCGAGGCGGGGTTCCCGGGACACGCTGAAGCGACATCTTCTCCCCACGGAAAGAGACGGTGAATGGCCGGGCCATGTGGCAGGCCCCGCAGAGGCTGTCACGATGAGTGGTGATCGGCTACGCCTCGTACCCCGAAATCAAGATCCCTCACGGTGCCATTTCGGACGACACGCCCGGCTTCCCGCAGGGGGACGAGCAGCGGAAATCCCTCTGGGCAACCACCACCTGCACCGAATGACTCGCACACACGTCCGAAAATGGCTCCCAATCCAACCCTCCCCAGCTCTCCGCCAGAAACGGGCGAACCGGAGATACTGCCCCCTTGGCGCCGCCGGGGTCCCGACCGTGGCGGGGCCCCGGACCCCAAGTCCACCACTCCCGTGGCCGCATCCTCATCAGTTGCACACCGGCACAGATCCGATGACGCCCAAGCCACCCCGGACCAAGGACAATTCGTGGCCGGTCGAGTGGTTCCATGAAACGGATGAGAAGAAGGGGCGCGTTTCACCCTCAGGGCTACGACATCCACCCCTGCAATAGAACCCTGTGGCCCCGACGGGGCCTCGGGGCCCCCTGGCACCGATGCCGGCGGGGCGTCGGGTCAGGGCAATGCTGCCAGGGCCCGGTGCCAGGGGAAGGCCGCCGCGTCGCCGGTGCGCGGCGGGTGGGGCTCGTAGCCCTCCGGACCGCCGAGGAGGACACGGACACCCTGTTCGCGCAAGCAGGCCACCGCACGGGGCACGGCCGGCTGAGCACCCAAAGCGGTGCTCCAAAACGGCATCGCGACCACCGGCACACCCAGGTGCACACCCTCCGCCGGCAGACCGAGGGACAGCGTGTCGGTGATACCGGCCGCCCAACGACACGCACTGGTCGTGGTCAACGGCGCGACGAGCATCGCGTCCGCCGGCGGAAGACCACCGGACTCCCCCGGCCGGGTGTAACGCCACCGCACCGGATGCCCCGTCAACTCCTCCAACTCCCCCAACCGACCCTCCCACCACCCCGCCACCGTGGGCGACAGGACCAGAC
>NZ_VKHS01000297.1 GCF_014141525.1 Streptomyces calidiresistens | reverse complement strand
CATTGTGTATAAGAGACAGCCCGGGGGCGGAGCGGGCGGAAGCGACGGGGCCGGCGACGGAACGACCGCCGGTGGGGTCCCCGGCGTCCCGGACGGCGGGGGCCCGGACTCCGGGGAACCCCCGGCGTCCGTGGAGAGCGACGGCCTCGGGGTGCGCGCCCTGCTCGACCCGACGGCGGCGGAGAACTCCTACTGGTCGCAGAGCCTGCTCATCCTGGACACCGAGCGGGAGCTGCGCGAACTCGTCGTGGAGGTGCGGGTGTCGACCGAGCGGGACGCCTCCCCCACCGGCAACTGGTCGACGCTGCCCGCCGACGAGTGGGAGACCACCGTGGCGCGGGAGGGCGACGCGCTCGTCTACCGGTGGCGACTGCGGGAGGGGGCGGCGGTACCGGCCGGCGAGCACACCTTCGCCGCGCAGTACGCCCATCCGGAGGGGAGCCGCGGGGCCGGGGCCGACCGCTTCACCGTTCGCGGTGTCACCGGGGACGGCGCGGAGGTGTCCGCCCGCGGCGGGTTCGCCTGAGCCCGTGCGGGGGCCGGTCGGACGACGGCGTCGTGGGCCGCGGAGTGCCGCCCGCGACGCACCGGGATCCGCGTTCCCCGTGCGGCCGACCCGGCGAACCCCTATGCTCCCATGGCACGGGCACCGCCCCCGGGGATCCCCGGATCCGTGGCTCCCGCCACCGCACACCGTTCCCGGAAACTCCGGAAACATTCCGCGGCACCACGGCTCCTCTTTTCCGGAAGTACCCCGGAACCGCCCCGGAAGTCCCGCTGAAGCGGGGCCCGGGACCGGAGGGTCGAACGGAAAATCGATCGGGGAACCCCCGCGGAATCCCTCCGGAAAACCCCTTCTGATTCCCCCGATTATCGCCTCCAAACCAAAAAATTTTAAATTTTTCGGTGAGGCACTCGGGGTCATCCGTGTTCCGCCATCGTTACATATATGTGACCGACGCCACGGGCCGCCCGTTTTATGGGGTAACCACCGGGCAAAACGCACATCTCTCCCCGACTCCCACCCGGGCTCCATTACCATATCCGAGCCTTCTTGTGAACCCCTTCGACGGATGCAATTCCTCCGGGGCCCGGCTAGATTCGACTCACATGACCACCGCACAGATCGCCCGAGTGGAAATTCCCGACGCGCCCGACGGATTTTCCTTCGACGTTCCGAAAACCGAGGACGGTGCCGACCTGTGGCGCATGGCCCGTGATTCCCGGGTTCTCGATGTCAACTCCTCCTACAGCTACCTGCTGTGGTGCCGGGACCACGCGACCACGTCCCTGGTGGCCCGCTCGGACGACGGCGGGTGCGCCGGATTCATCACCGGCTACCTGCGCCCCCGCCGGCCGTCCACCCTCCTGGTCTGGCAGGTCGCCGTGGACCCCGCGCACCGCGGACACGGCCTGGCCGCCGCCATGCTCGACCACCTGACGGCCCGGACCCGGGCGGAGTTCGGCGTGGACACCGTCGAGACGACCGTGACCCCGGACAACGTCCCCTCCAACCGTCTGTTCACCGCCTTCGCCGAGCGACACGGCGCCCCGGTCCACCGGGAGGTCCTGTTCGCCGCCTCCGACTTCCCCGAGAGCGGCCACGAGCCCGAGGTGCTGTACCGCATCGGCCCCCTCGCCGGCCCGACCGACGACGCCTGAGGCGTCCGCGGTCCGCCCCCGGACACCCCGCACATCCCGCACATCCCGTACATCCCGCCCCATCCTTCCCGCGAGGAGACACCAGCGTGACCATCACCCAGCCCGACCTGAGCGTTTTCGAGTCCGTGGAGTCGGAGGTGCGCAGCTACTGCCGCGGCTGGCCCACCGTCTTCGACCGCGCCCGCGGCAGCGTGCTGTTCGACGAGGACGGCCACCGCTACCTGGACTTCTTCGCCGGCGCGGGTTCCCTCAACTACGGACACAACAACCCGGTCCTCAAACGCGCCCTGCTGGACTACCTCGAGCGCGACGGCATCACGCACGGTCTGGACATGTCCACCACCGCCAAACGCGCCTTCCTGGAGACCTTCCGCGAGGTGGTCCTGGAGCCGCGCGACATGGACCACAAGGTCATGTTCACCGGGCCGACCGGCACCAACGCCGTGGAGGCCGCGCTGAAGCTGGCCCGCAAGATCAAGGGCCGGGAGGCGATCGTCTCCTTCACCAACGCGTTCCACGGCATGTCGCTGGGCGCCCTGGCGGTGACCGGCAACGCGTTCAAGCGGGCCGGCGCCGGCATCCCGCTGGTGCACGGCACCCCGATGCCCTTCGACGACTACCTCGACGGCCGCACCCCGGACTTCATCTGGTTCGAGCGGCTGCTGGAGGACGCGGGGTCGGGCCTGAACCAGCCGGCCGCCGTGATCGTGGAGACCGTGCAGGGCGAGGGCGGCATCAACGTGGCCCGACCCGAGTGGCTGCGGGCTCTGGCCGACCTGTGCCGCCGTCACGACATGCTGCTGATCGTGGACGACATCCAGATGGGTTGCGGTCGCACCGGCTCCTTCTTCTCCTTCGAGGAGGCGGGGATCGTGCCGGACATCATCACCCTGTCGAAGTCCATCAGCGGCTACGGCCTGCCGATGGCCCTCACGCTCTTCCGTCCCGAGCTGGACGTCTGGGAACCGGGCGAGCACAACGGCACCTTCCGGGGCAACAACCCGGCCTTCGTCACCGCCGCCGCCTCCCTGGACGCCTACTGGCGCGACGACCAGACCGAGAAGCAGACCCTGGCCCGCGGCGAGCGGGTGGAAGCCGCGCTGGCCGCGATCGTGCGGGAGAACCCCGGCGCCGGCGCCTCCTACCGGGGGCGCGGACTGGTCTGGGGCGTGGAGTTCGCCGACCCGGCGCGGGCCTCGGCGATCTGCGCCCGCGCCTTCGAGCTGGGCCTGCTGCTGGAGACCTCCGGCCCGCAGAGCGAGGTCGTCAAACTCCTGCCGGCCCTGACCATCACCACCGAGGAGCTGGACGAGGGCCTGCGCATCCTGGACCGGGCGGTCCGCGAGACCGCCTGACTCCGGGGGCGGGCGCGCCGGGGATCACCCCGGCCGTTCGCGGAAACCGGGCGTGACGTGCGAGGACCGGGGTAGGCACCCCGTCACGGGGCCGGTGGGACGGTGATCGTCCGACCGGCCCCGCGACACGCACCCGGGGCGCCGGAACCCGTGCGGCGGGACCCCGGATCCGGCACCCCTTCCGGCCGACCGGATCGAGTCCCGGCGGTCGGGGAACACCACCGAGGACGTCCGGCGGCGCGGACCGCCGGATCCCGCGGGGCGGCACCGCCGCGTCGCGGCCATCAACCGGGACCGTCCCCGCGCCGAGGGCACGGGGAGGCTCCCGGCCGTCGCCCGAGGGCGACAGGACATACAGAGAGGTACACCGACACCGTGATTGTCCGTTCCATCAGTGATATCGAGGGCACCGATCGCGACGTGGAGTCGGCCTCCGGGACCTGGCGCAGCAAGCGCCTGATCCTGGCCAAGGAGGGTGTCGGTTTCTCCTTCCACGAGACCGTGCTCTACGCGGGCACGGAGACCTCGATGTGGTACGCCAACCACGTCGAGGCGGTCTTCTGCGTGGAGGGTGAGGCCGAGCTCACCAACGACGAGACGGGCGAGAAGCACTGGATCCGCCCCGGCACGATGTACCTGCTGGACGGCCACGAGAAGCACACCCTGCGTCCCAAGACGGACTTCCGTGTCCTGTGCGTGTTCAACCCGCCCGTCACCGGACGGGAGGACCACGACGAGAACGGGGTGTACCCCCTGCTCACCGAACCGGAGGAGGCAGCATCATGACCACTGCACCAGCCCGCACCGCCGACCGGTACCCGACCCGGGGGGCCGTCGAGGAGATGATCCCCCGGCAGGACCCGGTCGTGTGGTCGTCCCCCGACGCCGAGGGGCCGATCTCCACGGGCGATCTGGAGGGCTTCGAGCGGGACGGCTTCCTCGCCGTGGACCGGCTGATCGAGCCCGAGGAGGTCGGCACCTACAAGGCGGAGTTGGACCGCCTGGTCTCCGACCCCGCCATCCGCGCCGATGAGCGCTCCATCGTCGAGCCGCAGTCGCAGGAGATCCGTTCGGTGTTCGAGGTGCACCGGATCAGCGAGGTCTTCGCGAAACTGGTGCGCGACCCGCGGGTGGTGGGACGCGCGCGGCAGATCCTGGGCTCGGACGTCTACGTCCACCAGTCCCGGATCAACGTCAAGCCCGGTTTCGGGGCGAGCGGCTTCTACTGGCACTCGGACTTCGAGACCTGGCACGCCGAGGACGGCCTGCCCGCCATGCGCACGGTCTCGGTCTCGATCGCGCTGACCGAGAACTACGAGACCAATGGCGGCCTGATGATCATGCCGGGGTCGCACAAGACCTTCCTCGGCTGCGCGGGCGCCACCCCGAAGGACAACTACAAGAAGTCCCTGCAGATGCAGGACGCGGGCACGCCCTCGGACGAGGCGTTGACCCGCCTGGCCGGCGAGCACGGCATCCGCCTGTTCACCGGCAAGCCGGGGTCGGCCGTGTGGTTCGACTGCAACTGCATGCACGGCTCGGGGGACAACATCACCCCGTACCCGCGCAGCAACGTCTTCATCGTCTTCAACAGCGTGGAGAACAAGGCCGTCGAGCCCTTCGCGGCTCCGATCCGGCGTCCGGAGTTCATCGGCGCCCGGGACTTCACCCCCGTGCGCTGAGCACCCGTCGAACGCCGGTGGGCGCCTCCGGCTCCGGAGGCGCCCACCGGCGACGGACCCGGGGCCGGCCACCGCCCCCCGTGCGGGGAGCGGTGGCCGGCCCCGACGCGTGCGCGGGCCGGCGCGGCCCGGCCCCCGGCCGTTGGATGATCCGCCGGGCTCACCGGCGCACGACGGGCAACGCCCTTCCGGAGTAGTCGAACCACGCCTGGTTCTCCCAGGCGTTGCCCGAGGAGGGGTCGTCCGGGTCCCAGCCGTTGCCCGGCACCGCGATCCAGGTGGGCTCCCAGTAGAAGACCCCCAGCCCCCGGCGGTTCGGGACGGCGGCCACCGCGGCGCAGATGTCCCGCATCCAGGCCACCTGGCCCTCCGGGGTCGCCGGGTAGCCGTCCACCAGTTCGGAGGGCAGGTCGATGATGTCCTCGTGGTCGTCGTCGCTGCCCAGCCGGAAGGGGTAGGCGGTCTCCACGACCACCACGTCGCGGTCGTAGCGGGCGCTGACGTCGTTCATGTTGTGGGAGAGCTCGGCCAGGGTGCCGTGCCAGTACCCGTAGAAGGACAGGGCGATGACGTCGAAGGGCACGCCGTACCGCACGGCGTTGTCGAACCACCAGCGGTACAGGCCGTTGTCGCCGCCGTCGGCCAGGTGCAGGGCGATCCGGATGCCGGGGGTGGAGGCGCGGGCCGCCTCGGCCCCGGCGGTGAGGAGTTCGGCGAGTCGCGGCCAGTTCTCGTGGGAGCCGTCGGGCCAGAGCATGCCGCCGTTGAGTTCGTTGCCGATCTGGACCATCGCGGCGGGGGTCCCCTGGTCCACCAGGGCGCCCAGGACGTCGGTGGTGTGCGCGCGGACGGCGTCCCGCAGCCCGGGGAAGTCGAGGTTCGTCCAGGCGGCCGGTTTGAACTGCTTGCCCGGATCGGCCCAGGTGTCGGAGTAGTGGAAGTCCACCAGCAGTCGCATCCCGGCGGCGTGCGTGCGGCGTGCGATCCGCAGGACGTGCTCCTCGGTGTTGTACCCGTCGGCGGGATCGACCCAGACCTTCAGCCGGGCCCAGTTGGACCCCCCGCGGCGCAGGATCTCCACCGGGTCCCCCGGGCGGCCGTTGGCCTCGCGGTAGACGCCGCCCAGGTCCTCGCTCTTGGCGAGCGAGGAGATGTCCACGCCCCGGATGTCGAGGCGGCGGGCGGGTCGGGCCGGCACGCCGGGGGCTCCGGGCGCGGCGAGCGCGGTACCGGGAAGGTGTGCGGCCAGGGCGGGGGCTGCCAGGCCCGCGGCACCCAGTCGCAGTGCGGTGCGTCGTCGCATCACGTGTCCTTTCGGTTGTCCGCTCGGTGATCACCGGGCGGGTCGGGGCGGCCCGGCGGGCCGGTGGCGGTGG
>NZ_VKHS01000296.1 GCF_014141525.1 Streptomyces calidiresistens | reverse complement strand
CGACGCGGCGGGGTCGCCCCCGTCCCCCGCCGGGTCGCCCGGCCCGTCGGCCGCGCTGCACGCCGCGGTGAGGGCGAGCAGAACCGTCGTCGTGAACGCCGTGACCGTCCGTCGGATCCTCATGGGGGCACAGCCTGCCCCGAATCGGCACGGGGGTCATCGGAGGGGACCGCACCTCCCCGGAATCTCCCGATCCCTCTCGCGGTCTCCCCGGGAGCGGCCCGGCGGCGGAGGGCCCGTTCGGAAGTCGAACGCGCCGCGGTCACCGCCGGGCGGACGGTCCCACCGGCCTCTCCCCCGTCGTGTCGCGCGGCTCGGGGGGCGTGTGGTCCACGCCTCCCCCGCCGTTCGCGGGGGTGGGCCCGTCCGTCCCGGGCGGTGGGGCGACGGTGCGGGCGGCCCGGCGTTCGCGACGGGTGGGCACGGCCAGGTTGACGGTGTCGGTCCAGCGCTCGTACGGCGCCCGGCGGTCGCCCCGCACCAGGACGGCGAACGGCGACCACACCCACACCAGCACCCCGGCGACCGGGAGCAGGAAGGGCAGGACGCGGCCCACCGGTTCCGGCAGCCCGACCGGGAGCACCCCCGTGTGGTCGGCGGCCCACCACCACAGGAGGGCGAACGGCGAGTACAGCAACCACATCCGCACGGTGATCCGCCGGAAACCGGCCCGTCGTCCGCCGGGACGTTCCACCCGCAGCAGCACGGCCCGTTTGCCGGGGGTGGTGCGCAGCAGCGCGGGCAGCAACCAGAACCACACCAGGCCGATGCCGGCGGCGAGCAGCAGGGCCCAGCGACGTCCCGTGGCGAGGTCCACCGGGCCGAAAACGGCGAGCAGACCGGTGATCACCGTCCACACCACCAGGCACCCCGCCACGTCCAGCAGGTACGCCAGGGCACGTCGGGTGAGGGTGATCCGGTTGCCGTACCGCAGGCGTTCGACCTTCGGATCGTTGACGGGGAGACGACGACCCAGCGGGCCGGCGAGGAACCATCCGATGACCGCCCCGAGGGTGTTGAGCGTCAGGTCGTCCACGTTGAACTGCCGGTAGGGGCAGGAGTAGAGGTACCACAGGCCGGTGTACTGGGTGGTCTCGAAGAACAGCGAGGTGCCGAGGGCGATGAGGCCGGAGGCGAGGAGGCCACGACGCAGGTGGTAACGGAGGTAGACGCCGAGGGGCAGGAGCAGGACGAGGTTCAGCAGCGTGGTCCAGGTGGGGGCCAACCCCACCAGATTCGTCGGTGACCAGTCACCGTCGGCGGCCGTCGCGACCGTGTGCCGGAAGGCGAAGGGCTCCAGTTGCGGGGCGGCGGCGTAACGGGTGACGAGACAGTGCGCGTCGGTGTCGGCCGGCAACGGCATCAGGGTCTGCAACAGCGCGGCGACCAGGTAGAAGACGAAGCTGTAGAAGACGAGGACCGACCAGCCCCCGGCTCGGCCACGCCGCCGGTAGCCGCGAACGGCCACGGGAATCATGATCACGGCGACGACGACGGGGAAGATCAGGACCGCCGCCTCGACGGGCAGCAGGTAGGTACGGAACACGGTGGTGCTTTCTGCGGGACTGCCCGGGCGGGAACGAACGGGACGGGCGGGAACGAACAGGAACGGGACGGGCGGGGCCTTCCGCCCCGCCCGGCACGACGCGATACGACACGACCGACGAGGTGGCTTCCCCCGCGGACCGGAGTGGAAACCGGCCGGTGACCGGGGAGGGATGGCCCCTGCCCGGGTCCGGGGCCATCCCTCCCCTGCGGCCAAGTGATTTACACTGGTGTGTCGCGTATCCGGCGTCCCTCCCCGAACGGAAGGCCCGCGCATGACCCGCACAGCCGTCGCGGGACCCGGTGGCGCCCGGCCCCGGGGCACCCACCTCAGCGCCGTGTTCTCGGACGACGCCGCCCGGGACGCCCACGTGGTCGACTTCCTGCGTCCGGCCTTCGAGCGCGGGGAGCGGATGGAGTACTTCACCGAGGACACCCCGGCCGATACGGTCCTGCGGGTTCTCGAGGAACACGGCCTCGACGCGTCGGGCGCCCTGGATCGGGGGCAACTGGCGGTGGTGACGGCCCGGGACGCCTACCTCTCCGAGGGTCCCTTCGACCCCGATCGCATGGTGGAGCAGTGGCACCGGGCCGTGCGGGAGGCGGAGCGGGCCGGTTTCGGCGGCCTGCGGGCGATCGGCGAGATGTCCTGGTACGACCGGGGGCTGCCCGGCGCCGAACGGCTCCTGGAGTACGAGCTGCGAATCCACCGGGAGGTCTTCGCGCGGTTGCCCTCGCTGGCCGCGCTGTGCCTGTACGACCGCCGGTTGATGACCGACTCCGATGTGGCCCTGCTGGACGGCATCCACCCCGAGCACCAACGGCTCGGGAAGGAGGACCTCCCCCGGCCGACCCTGCGGGTCACCTCTCTGGTGGACCGGCCCGGCATCGCCCTGTGCGGAGAGGTGAACCACGCGGTCCGGCACGTGGTGGCCGGTGCGGCCGCGGCGCTGGCACGTCCCGGCGGCGAGGTGGTCGAGCTGGACCTGTCGGAACTGGAGCACATCGACCTGGACGGGACGGTCCGGCTGGTGACCGCCGCGACCCGGGAACCGGGCCGCCGGCTCGTGGTGGTCGATCCGCCGCCGTCCCTGCTTCGGCTGCTGGACATCTTTCCCGAGCTGAACGCCGCGCTGGAGGTCGTGTCCCGATGACGAGAGGCACAGCCGCCGCACCCGGCGGAAGACGAGTCGACTCCTTCACCCATCCCGCCTTCTTCTACCACGGCGAGGCCGGTTTCCTCGCGGGCGTCGGGGCGTTCGTCCGGGGCGGGGTGGAGAACGGGGAGCCGGTTCTGGTGGGGGTGCCGGAACGGCGGGAACGGCTGCTGCGCGACGCCCTGGGGGCGCTGGCCCGGGAGGTGACCTGGTTCGCCCCGGGGCCGTCCGGCGCCAATCCCGGCCGGGCGCTGTCGGCGTTCCGGGAGTTCGTCGACCGGTATCCGACGCGCCGACCCCGGGTGGTGGGTGAGCCCGTGTGGCCCGGACGGGACGCCGAGGAGGTGCGCGAGGCGATGCGCCACGAGGCGTTGATCAACCTGGCCCTCGCCGGGAGCGCGGCGTGCGTGCTGTGCCCCTACGACACGTCCTCGGTGCCCACCGCGGTGCTGGCGGACGCGCGTCGTGCCCACCCGACGGTGCTGGAGGGACGGGAGCACCGGCCGAGCCCGTGGTACACCGGGCGGCGGGAACCGGACGCGCCGCTGGCGGAACCACCGGCCGGGGCGATCTCGCTGCCCTACGACGAGGAGGGGCTGGGTTCGGTGCGGGCCGTCGCCGAGCGCTGGGCCCGGGAGGTGGGTCTGGTCGGCGAACGTCGGACCGACCTGGTGCTGGCGATCGCCGAGGCCACGACCAACTCGGTACGGCACGGGGGCGGCGCCGGGGTGCTGCGCCTGTGGGTCGAGGGCTCCCGGGTCCGGGCGGAGACGCGCGACGCGGGACGACTGGCGGATCCCCTGGCCGGGAGCAACCGCCCCGACCCGTTCTCGGCGAGCGGGGGACGGGGACTGTGGATGATCAACCGACTGTGCGACCTGGTGCAGATGCGGTCCCTTCCGGACGGCCTGGTGATCAGGATGACCATGGCGCTCGAACCTCCCGGCGTTCCGCCCCCGCCCCGGCGGGGGTGACCCGGGGCGGGGACGGAACGCGGCTCACCGATCGATCCGCACGTGCGCGTCCACGGTCGTCCCGTCCTCGTCCGACTCGACGGTCACCCGTTCCGCCAGCCCCCGGATCAACCGCAGGCCGCGCCCCCGGTGGGCCCCGGGGTCCGGACGGGGAACCCGCCAGGTCCCGCTGTCCGCGACGGTCAGGTGGATCTCCCGCGCGGTGGCCCGGGCGGTGAGGCGCACGGCACCCCCCGGGGTGTGGCGATGACCGTGCTCGACGGCGTTGGCGCAGGCCTCCCCCGCGACGACCAGGATCCGCTGGATCGACCGGCGCTCCAGTTCCAGCTCGGTCAGCCAGGCGCGCAGGGCGGCCCGCACCCCGGCCAGACGGGCGGATTCCGCCGGGAAGGTCACCTCCAGGGGACGGGCGTGACGGTAGAGCAGCATGGCCACGTCGTCCCGGTAACCGGCCCCGGAGAAGGGGGCGGCCGCCCCACCGTCCTCCTCCGGGGAGGGTTCCAGCCCTCTCATGACCGCGTCGGCCAGCTCCTGCAACGGGGCGTCGAGGTGGTCCGCCACCACCGCGGCGGCCCGCTCGATGCCGACGTCCAAGGGGTGCCGGCGGCGTTCCACCAGGCCGTCCGTGTACAGCAGCAGCACGGAGGTGGGCGGCAGGGTCCGTTCGGCCTCCGGTCGGGGATGATCGGGGCGCACCGCCAGCGGGGTGGAGCGCCCGCCCTCCAGCAGGTCGTGTCCGCCGTCCGGACGGACGAGGATGCCCGGTGGGTGACCGGCGCTGCTGTACACCAGCCGCCCGGTGTCCGGCTCCAAGACCCCGCAGAAGACGGTGGTGCAGATGGCACCGGGCACGAGGGCGGCGAAGCGGTCGAGTGCGGTCAGGGTCCGGGCGGGTCCGGTGGACTCCAGCAGCAGGGCGCGACAGGCGCTGCGCAACTGTCCCATGACGGTGGCCGCCTCCAGTCCGCGGCCCACGCAATCGCCCACCACGATGCCGATGCGGCCGTCGGGCAGTTCGACGGTGTCGTACCAATCGCCGCCGACCTGCAGGGGACGGGCGGCGGGTTCGTAGCGGACGGCGAAGCCGTCGGGCAGGTGGTCGGGCCCGAGGATGGCCCGCTGCAGTCCCAGGGCGGTCTCGCGGTGTTGCTCGAAGGTGTGGACGCGGTGCAGGGCCTGTCCGAGCCGTCCGCCCAGGACGGCGAGGAGGGTGGTGTCCTCGGGGCCGAGGGGGCGGTGGGGGGCCGGTTCGATCCACAGCGCGAGACGTCCACCCGGATGGTCGAGGGTGATCCCCACCCCCGTGGGATCCCGGGTGGTCACCGGGCGCAGGGGGACGGTGTCGTAGAGCCCGACGACGGCTTTCTCCAGTGGTCCCCCCGGGGAGCCGTCCCCGCTGTCCCTCCCGCGCCGGTCCGGGGACACCGGCGGGTTTTCCCCATCGGTGGGGGGGTCCTGCTCCGGCACGGAGGCGATCCGCCGCACCCAGCCGGTCTCGTCGCGGTGGGCGGCGATGATGCGGCGGGCGTGCCACAGGTCGCGTAGTTCCTCCATCGCGACGCGCAGGGCCTCCTCGGTGCCGGACGCCTCGGCGAGCCGGATGCCCAGCGCGGCCATGGCCGCCTCGCGCTGGGCGGTGAAGCGTTCCTCGGTGATGTCGCGCAGGGTGCCGACCACCAGACGGCGCCCGGTGTCGGGGTCGCGCACCTCCTTGAATCCGACGGCCACCCACAGCAGGTGGCCGTCACGGTGCACGACGGGGGTCTCGTGGTGTCCCTCGGCCCCGTCCCGGAGCCGGGCGAAGGTCTCGGCGGCGATCCGGTGCTCCTCGGGGTGCCGCCGGGTCCCCGGCCACCAGGGGTGTTCCGGCGGGTAGGGCAGACCGCCCGGACCGTAGCCGAGCAGATCGGTGAAGGCGGCGTTGATCTCGATGACGGCGCCCTCCTCGTCACAGACGAAGAAGGCCTCCTGGAGGGAATCGATCAGGGCCGCCCGCCAGTGCGCGTGATGGTTGCGCAGCCGGGCCAGTTCCACGTTGGTCCGGACCCGGGCGCGCAGTTCGCCGGCCGAGAACGGTTTGACCAGGTAGTCGTCCGCGCCCGCCTCCAGTCCCTCGATGGAGGCCTCCTGGCCGGCACGCGCCGACAGCAGCAGGACCGGCACGCCGGCGGTGCGCGGATCGGCGCGCAGGGCGGCGACGAGCCGGAGGCCGTCCATGCGGGGCATCATGACGTCGCTGACGACCAGATCCGGGGGGTCCGCTCGGACGGCTTCCAGCGCGGCGAGGCCGTCGGGGACGGCGGTGACCCGATGCTCCTCGCGCAGCAGACCGGTGAGGTAGTCGCGCATGTCGCCGTTGTCGTCGGCGATCAGGACCCGACTGGCGGTGGGGGGAAAGG
>NZ_VKHS01000295.1 GCF_014141525.1 Streptomyces calidiresistens | reverse complement strand
CCCGCCGTCCCCGCCCCGGACCCGGAGGCGGACGCCCGGATCCGGGCCGCCGACCGGGCCCACGTCTTCCACTCCTGGTCCGCGCAGGGCCACATCGACCCGCTGCCGATCGCCGGCGCCGCCGGCTCCTGGTTCTGGGACCACGCCGGGAACCGCTGGCTGGACTTCTCCTCGCAGCTGGTCAACGTCAACATCGGGCACCAGCACCCGAAGCTGGTCGCCGGGATCGCCGAGCAGGCCGCGAGGCTGGCCACCGTCTCCCCGGCCTTCGCCAACGACGCCCGCGCCGAGGCCGCCCGGCTGATCGCCGAGGTGGCGCCGGGCGACCTCAACCGGGTGTTCTTCACCAACGGCGGCGCCGAGGCCAACGAGCACGCCGTGCGGATGGCCCGGGTGCACACCGGCCGGCACAAGGTCCTGGCCGCCTACCGCAGCTACCACGGCGCCACCGCCGGGGCCATCGCGCTGACCGGCGAACCCCGCCGTTGGGGCTCGGAGCCCGGCACGCCGGGCGTGGTGCGCTACTGGGGGCCGTACCCCTACCGCTCCGCCTTCCACGCCGGGAGCGAGGAGGAGGAGAGCGCCCGCGCCCTGGAGCACCTGCGACAGACCATGGTGATGGAGGGCCCGCACACCATCGCCGCCGTGGTGCTGGAGACGGTCGTCGGCACCAACGGCATCCTGGTGCCGCCGCCCGGCTACCTGGAGGGCGTGCGGGCCCTGTGCGACGAGTTCGGCGTGCTGCTGATCGCCGACGAGGTGATGGCCGGCTTCGGCCGGTGCGGCGAGTGGTTCGCCGTGGACCACTGGGGCGTGGTGCCGGACCTGATCACCTTCGCCAAGGGCATCAACTCCGGCTACGTGCCGCTGGGCGGCGTGGTGATCTCCGACGCGGTCGCCGACACCTTCCGCGACCGCCCCTACCCGGGCGGCCTGACCTACTCCGGGCACCCGCTGGCCTGCGCCTCGGCCGTGGTCTCGATGGGCGTCTTCCGCGAGGAGAACATCCTGGAGCACGTGCGGACCCTCGGCGAGAAGGTGATCGGCCCGGAGCTGCGGGCCCTGGCCGAGCGTCACCCCAGCGTGGGTGACGTGCGGGGGCTGGGCGTGTTCTGGGCCCTGGAGCTGGTGCGCGACCGGGAGACCCGCGAACCCCTGGTGCCGTTCAACGCGAGCGGGACCGACGCGGCACCGATGGCGGAGTTCACGGCCGCCTGCAAGGCGAGCGGGCTGTGGCCGTTCGTCCACTTCAACCGCACCCACGTGGTGCCGCCGTGCACGATCACCGAGGAGGAGGTCCGGTACGGCATCGCCCTGCTGGACCGGGCCCTGGACGTCGCCGACCGCCACACCACCGCCGCCTGAGCCCGGGACGCGGGTGGGTGTTCCCCGCCCCGGTGCCGCCCACCGGCGGCACCGGGGCGGGGCCGTTCACACCCTTTCCCTCATCTCCTTCACGAAGCGGGAAACACCGGCCCGAGCGAGTCTCCCGGCCATGTCCTCCGGGGAGATGGGAGGTGATGACTTCTCGGCCACCATGCGCAGGAAGGTCTCCCGGATCTCGTCCGGCATCATCTCGTGGAGTTCGCACAGGTACGTGTCCGGGTCGAGGACGCGAACACCGTGGCCCGCCAGTGGCAGGGGCGGGAAGTCCTGCACGTTCCAGGTCACCAGTGCTTCGGCACCCGCGGCCACGGCAGCGGCTGCGTGATACCGATCATCCACGTCCTTGCCGTGCATATGCGGAACCAGATGGAGGTATGCCTCTTCCTTCACTTGGTTCTCGGGGAAAAAGGTGCGAATCGCAGCGGTCACCGCGGCAGCGGAACGGGGCGACCTACGATTTTCCCGGACGATAACCCGCTCCCACTCCCCGAGCAGTACTTCCGTCCATATGACCTCGTGAACGGCGTCCTCGGTCAGGGCGAGGAAGAAATCCATCACGGAGAACGGAAAAAGGACGTTGGTGTCCACGAAGATCCGCATGCCGGTGGGCCGATCCCTTCCGCCGGCCCCCGGCCGACCGGAATCGGTGGCTCAGTGGAAATCCGACTCGTCGCCGTCATCGAGAATTTCGGCGATACGGCGTCGTCCTTCTCGCCGACGCATCCGCCGTTCGTGGAAAGCCACCACATCCCCCAAGCGGATCCGCCGATGGCGGCTTCCGGGAAGATGGGTCGACGGTATGTCCCCCCGGTCGAGCAAACGCACCAGGAAAGGCCGGGAAAGGCCCAGGATGTCCGCCGCCTCGGTCGGGGTGAGGGAGACCTCGGAGGCCAACACGGTGATCGCCCGCCCGGAGGCCAACTCGTGTGCCGAGACCGCGAGCACCTTCAACAGGGAGACCGGAACCGCCGTTTCCCTGCCGTTCGGCAGGCGAAGCACGACCTCGGAAGCGCCCGCGTCCGAAAGGCGATCCAACTCCGCTCGCAGGGCGACGGAGACCTCATGTCGGGAGTCCGGTTCGATCCGAACCGCATCGACCAGGGTCCTGGTACCCGCCATGTGACCTCCTTCACCGTACGATCACCCGGCATCTGCAACAACTGTAACCCCGCCGCGCGTCACCCATCGTCCCATTGGCACACTGCGTCCCGCTTCGTCCCGCATTCCTTCGCTCACTTTCACTCGTGCGGGGTGCCGGCAGCGACAGGGAGTTCAGGGGAGGTCGGCGAAGCGCTCGACGGCCCGGATGCGACCGCTGACGATCAGCACGTCACCCGGCTCGACCACCGTCTCGGCGGTGGCGTAGGTGACCTGCGCGCCGGGCCGCTTGATGCCGACGACGGTCACCCCGTAGCGGGAGCGCACCGCGCTGACGCCCAGCGGGCGGCCGATGGCCACCGCCGGGGCGAGGGTCTTGGCCATGGCGTAGTCCTCGTCGAACTCGACGAAGTCGAGCATCCGGCCCGTGACCAGGTGCGCGAGCCGCTCCCCCATCTCGTGCTCGGGCAGCACCACGTGGTGGGCGCCCAGGCGCTCCAGGATGCGGCCGTGCTGCCGGCTGACCGCCTTGGCCCACACCTTGGGCACCTCCGCGTCCAGGAGGTTGGAGGTGGTCAGGATGCTCGCCTCGATGTCGCTGCCGATGGCCACCACGGCGCTGGACAGCTCGTGGACGCCGAGTTGGCGCAGCACCTCGTCGTCGGTGCAGTCGCCGGTCGCGGCGTGGGTGAGCAGGTCGGCGTGGCGCTGCACGCGCGCCTCGCTGCGGTCGATGCCCAGCACGTCCCAGCCGCGCCGCATGAGTTCGGTGGACAGGGAGCTGCCGAACCGCCCCAGGCCGATCACGGCGATCCGCCGGTCCGGGGCACGGGACCGGTCACCGGTGGCACCGGGGGTCGGGGCGTTCCGACCGCCGGAGCGCCGCAGGACGGCGAACAGGCGGCGCGGGCCCCGGGAGCCGGAGGGGCGGGGGGAGACGGGTGTACCGGACATGAGCGGTCCCTATCCGATGATCGGTCGTTCTTCGGGGTACTGGTAGCGGCGGGTGCGTTCGCGCAGCGCGAGGGCGGAGACCAGGGTGATCGGGCCGAGGCGGCCGACGAACATCAGCACGACGATGATCACCTCGCCCACCGGGGGCAGGTCCCCGGTGACCCCGGCCGACAGCCCCACCGTGCCGAAGGCCGAGACGGTCTCGAAGAGCACCACCTCGAAGCGTTCCTCCACCAGGGTGAGCAGCGCGATCGTCGCCGCGACGATCAGTCCCAGTCCCAGCAGCACCACCGTGAGGGCCTGCCGCAGCACGTGCGGGGCCAGTCGGCGGCCGAAGATGCCCGAGGAGGGCTCGCCCCGCACCTCGGCGAGGATCGCCGCGCCCAGCACGGCGAAGGTGGTGACCTTGATGCCGCCGGCGGTGCCCGCGCTGCCCCCGCCGATGAACATCAGGGCGCAGGTGCCCAGCAGGGTGGCCTGCTCCATCGCGCCGACGTCCACGGCGTTGAACCCGGCGGTGCGGGTCATGGCGGAGTGGAAGAAGGCGTTGAGGACCTTCTCGCCGGTGTGCATCGGTCCCAGCGTCCCGCCGTTGGACCACTCCAGGGCCAGGGTCAGCAGGCTGCCGGCGAGCAGCAGCGCGGCCGTGGTGACCACGGTGAGCTTCAGGTGCAGGGACCAGCCGGTCCGCCCGGAGGTGCGACGCCGGACCCGGTGCCGCAGCAGTTCGATGATCACCGGGAACCCGAGGCCGCCGAGGATGACCGCCACCGCGATCGGCAGGGTGATCCAGGCGTCTCCCGCGTAACGGGTCAGGCTGTCGGCGTTGATGCTGAAACCGGCGTTGTTGAAGGCCGAGATCGAGTGGAACACCCCGTGGTACAGGGCGTCCCCCCAGGCCTCCCCGTATCCCAGCGCGAAGCGGAACGTGAGGGTCAGCGCGATGATCGTCTCGATCACCAGGGTGATCGCCGCGATGCGCACCAGCACCGCCCGGACCTCGCCGATGCCGGTGCTCTTGGTCTCGACCCTCGCGCTCATCTGGAGGCGCAACCGCAGCTTGCCCGCGATGAGGAGGGCGAGCAGGGAGGCCAGCGCCATGATGCCGAAGCCGCCGACCTGGATCAGGCCGAGGATCACGCCCTGGCCGAAGCCGCTCCAGTGGGTGCCGGTGTCCACGGTCACCAGGCCGGTCACGCAGACCGCCGAGGTGGCGGTGAACAACGTCGTGATCAGGTCGGTGACGGTGCCGTCGGCGGAGGAGACGGGGAGGGCCAACAGGGTGGCCCCGATCACGACGACGGCCCCGAAGGCCATCACCACCGCCCGGGCGGGGTGGATCCTCCACACCAGCCGACGCACCCACAGCCGCGCCATGGCCCATCACTTTCCCGGACGCGCGAACGGCGTCCGAACAAGGCAACGAGCAACTGTAACCCCGTCCCGGAGGGGTCGCCGCGCGACCCCGTCGAAACGGCGGATCGGGGGAATCGGGTGACGAAACCGCTGGTCAACGGAGTGTGGCGGACAGGCGGCGGGACGGCGGGGGCGGTGGGCGCTCCGTGGAACGGGCGCCGGCCCTCACGCCCGGGCGGCCTCCGTCAGGGCAGCCGCGACCGGGGCCGCGTCCCCCTCCGGCACCAGCCCGACCGTCACCCGCACGTGGTCCCCGCCGGGGGCGTCGGGCAGGAGCAGGAACGGCGAGCCGGGCGCCACCCCGATCCCCCCGCGCCGCAGCCGCTCCACGGCCGCCGCCTCGTCGCGCACCGGCATCCACAGGTTGATGCCGTCCGTGCCCCCGGTGACCACCCCGCGCGCGGCCAGTTCCCCGACCACGGCCGCCCTCCGGCGCGCGTAGACCTCCCGGGCCCCCGCCACCTCCGCCACCGAGACCGGATCGGTGAGCAGCGAGAGCAGCACCCGTTGCAGCAGCCGGCTGCTCCACCCCTGACCGAGCCGTCGGCGCCCCAGCACCTCCCCCATGACCTCCGCCGGGCCGCCGACCGCCGCCATCCGCAGGTCGGGGCCGTGGGACTTGGAGAAGCTGCGGATGTGCACCGTGCGGTCCGGGATCCGGCGGCCGGGCCCCCGGGACGGGGAGGCGGCGATGGCGCCCGCCGAGTCGTCCTCCACCAGGATCGCCCCGGTCGCCGCGATCAGGTCCGCCAGACGATCGGCGCGGGGGCCGGTGATCGAGACCCCGGTGGGGTTCTGCGCCCGGGGCTGGAGCACCACGGCGGCGGTGGGTTCCCGCAGCGCCGCCGCCAGCGCGTCCGGCTCCGGGCCCTCGGCGTCCAGGGGAACGGGAACCACCTCGGCGCCGCGCGCCTCCAGCAGGTCCACCAGCGGCGGGAAGCAGGGGTGCTCGACCACCACCCGGTCCCCGTGGCGCACCAGCGTCTCCAGCACCCGGTCCAGCGCGTCCATCGCGCCGTCCACGACGGTCACCTCCTCCACCGGGTGCGGCCAGTCCGCGCGCAGCACGGCGGCCAGCTCGGGGAGGACCGGCTCGTCGAGGTAGGTGGCCGGGGTGCCGGCGGTGGTCAGTCCCGCCAGGGCGCGGTCCAGGCGCGGCAGCAGCGCGGCGTCCGGGACACCGCCGGAGAGGTCCAGTGTCGGGCGGGCCGGTCGGTCCAGGGCGCGGCGGTACCGGGCGGGG
>NZ_VKHS01000294.1 GCF_014141525.1 Streptomyces calidiresistens | reverse complement strand
TACACTTGCAGCTTCGTCGGCAGCGTCAGATGGGTATAAGAGACAGGGGGGGCGCGGGCGTCTCGTCCGGGCAGCAGTCGGGCAACGGGCCGTGCGGCAGGTCGACACCGCCGAAGACCGCCCGGGTGGCCGGGTCGCCGGCGAGAGCGGCCACCGCCAGCAGCACCGCGCCGGCCGTCCAGGAGGTCAACTCCTCGGGCCACACCGCCCGGTCGGCGTAGACCCGACCGGTCCAGTAGAGCCCGTCGGCGGCACGCAGGTGCCCGATGGAACGCAGGATCCCCTCGGCACGCTCCGGCTCCCCCGCCACCCACAGCGCGAGGGCCAGCTCCGCGCTCTCGCCGCCGGTCACCCAGGGGTTGGGGACCACACAGCGCACCCCCAGGTCGGGGACCACGAACTCGTCCCAGCGGGAGGCCAGCCGGCGCCGCGCCTCCTCCCCGGCGACGGCGCCGCCCAGCACGGGGTAGTACCAGTCCATCGAGTAGCGGGACTTGTCCAGGAAGCGGCCGGGGTGCCGGCGCACGGCGTGCCCCAGCGCGCCGGCGGCCAGTTCCCACTCCGGGCGCGTCTCCCCCTCCAGTTCGGCCAGGCGCAGGGCGCACCGCAGGGCGTGGTGGATGGAGGAGCAACCGGTGAGCAGGGCGTCGGGGACGGGGGTGCCGTCCGGCTCGCGTTTCCAGCCGATCCCGCCGTCCTCCCGGGCCAGCCCGAGGACGAAGTCGACGGCGGCGGCCACCATCGGCCACATCTCGCGGCGGAAGGCGTCGTCGCCGGTGCTCAGGTGGTGGTGCAGCACCCCGACCGCCGGATAGGCGCAGAAGTTGCTCTCCCGGGCCCGGTCGGTGACCCGGTCCGGGTCCCCGTCCGCGTAGGCGGCGTACCACGAGCCGTCGGGCAGCTGGTGACGGGCGAGCCACCGGTAGGCGGCGGCCGCCCGCTCGTGCTCCCCGGCGGTGTCCAGCGCCATGGCGGCCTCGACGTGGTCCCAGGGGTCGAGGTGATGGCCGCGGAACCAGGGGATCGCCCCGTCGGGACGTTGCAGGGAGGCGATCCCCGCGGCGGTGCGGGCCGCCTCCCGGGCGGTGAGCACGCCGGGCAGCGCGAGGTGCTCCAGCCGGTCGGGGAGATTCTCGGCGGCCCTCACGCGCCGGCCGCCGCGCCCGCCGGGTCGGCCGCGTCGGCCCCGCCCCCGGTCCTCCCGGCGGCGGGGCGCGCGGGAGCGGGGACGGCGACCCGGGGTTTGACGGCGTATGCGACGAAGCTCTTGCCGATGAGGGGGTCCAGGGTGCGCTCGGCGACCCGGGTGGCCAGCGGCTTCTTCATGATGTCCCAGACCAGCAGCTTGTGGTACGCCCGGACGGGCAGCGCGCGGTCGTTGTTCACGCCGAAGGCGCACTTGAGCCACCAGTAGGGGGAGTGCAGGGCGTGCGCGTGGTGGGTGCCGTACGGGCGCAGGCCGGCGGCCCGGATCTTGCGCAGCAGTTCCCCGGCCCGGTAGATGCGGATGTGTCCGCCCTCCACCTCGTGGTACTCGTCGGAGAGCGCCCAGCAGATCCGCTCGGGACCGTATCGGGGGACGGTGATCGCGATGCGGCCCCCGGGCCGCAGGACACGGACCATCTCGGCGAGCACCCCGGTGTCGTCGTGGATGTGCTCCATGACCTCGGAGATGATGACGACGTCGAAGCTCGCGTCGGGGAAGGGCAGGGCGAGGGCGTCGCCCTCGATCGCCGTGGCCGACGCGCCGGGGGGTGCCTCCCCCGCCTCCCGCATGGCGGCGAACCAGCGGGCCACCTCCCGGATCTCCTCGCCGTTGCGGTCCAGCGCCACGACCCGGGCGCCGCGCCGGTAGCACTCGAAGGCGTGCCGGCCCGCGCCGCAGCCCAGGTCCAGCACCCGGTCGCCGGGGGCGAGCGGGAAACGGGTGAAGTCCACGGTCAGCACGCGGTCGACTCCTTGCTCGGGTTGCTCGGGTTGCTCGGGCTGTTCGGGGCGCCGGGGGGCGCGGCGGGACGGCCGGTCACCCGGGGGCCCCGGCGCTCCGGGGCGCGCGGGCGGCGATCGCCGTCCGGTAGTGCTCGACGGTGGAACGGGCCGCGCGCTCCCAGGTGAAGTGCCGCAGCACGCGTTCGCGCCCCGCCGCGCCGAGCCGGGCGCGCAACCCGTCGTCCGTCAGCAGGCGCCCGAGGGCCACCGCCAGGGCCCCGGCGTCACCGGGCGGCACGGCCAGACAGGTCTCGCCGTCGGGGCCGGCGACCTCGGGGACCGCACCGCCGGTGGTGGCGACCAGGGGGGTGCCGGTGGCCATCGCCTCGGCGGCGGGCAGCGAGAACCCCTCGTAGAGCGAGGGCACGCAGGCCACCCGGGCGCCGCGGATCAGTCGGGCCAGTTCGGCGTCGTCGATGCCCTTGACGAACTCGACCGCCCCCTCCAGTCCGAAGCGCTCCAGCGCCTCGGCGACCGGGCCGCGGCCGGGGCGGGAGCCGACCACCACCAGGTGCGCGCCCGGGTGTTCGGTGCGCAGCTTGGCGAGCGCCTCCACCAGGTGGACCAGCCCCTTCAGCGGCACATCGGCGCTGGAGGTGGTGACGATGCGGCCGGGCACCACGGGCTCGGCGGGGTCCGGGTGGAAGACCCGGGTGTCGGCCCCGATGGGCACCACGTGGATGCGGTGGGGGCGCACGCCGAGGTCGTCGATGATCTCGGTGCGGGAGGTCCGGGAGACGGTCAGCACGGTCTCCAGGCGTCGGGCCACCCGCTTCTGCATCCGGGTGAAGGCGTACCAGCGGCGCAACGACAGGCGACGGCCGAGGTCGGGAGCGGCGGCCAACTCCAGCCGCCGGTCCACCGTGATGGGGTGGTGGATGGTGGTGATCTGCGGCGGTGCGGCCCCGGGGCCGGTGCGGGGGCCGGCACCCGTCAACCCGTACCCGAGGGTCTGGTTGTCGTGGACGACGTCGAAGTCGCCCCGTCGGGCGGCGAGCAGGCGGCGGGCGCGCAAGGAGAAGGTCAGCGGCTCGGGGAAGCCGCCGGTGCGCATGATCGCGAACTCCAGGGCGTCGATCCAGTCCCGGAACTCCTCGGCCCGGGGCGTGCGGAACGGATCCGGGTCGCGGTACAGGTCCAGGCTCGGCAGCTCGGTCAGCGTGACACCGGGATCCAGGACGGGGTAGGGCTGGGCCCCGATCACCTCGACCCGGTGGCCGAGGGCGGCCAGTTCCCGGGAGAGGTGCCGGACGTAGACCCCCTGCCCGCCGCACCAGGGGTTCCCCTTGTAGCTGAGCAGGGCGATCCGCAGGGGGCGGTCCCCCTCCGCGTGCGTGGCCACTCCGGCTCCCTTCCCTCCGCGTGCGCCGGAGCGCCTTGTCCCGGGGCCGGCGGCGGGGTTCCACCGCGTCGACCGGGCTACCGACGGGTACGAAGACGATAGCCTGCCCCCTCCCGGGCGGTGCCGGAGCCGGCCGTGACACGTGCCACGGCCGGTTCCGCGGAACGGTCCGGGTCACGGGGCCCCGGGGGCTCGGGGCCGTCGGGCACCATTGTGATCGACACCCGTCCGGGTCCCGACGGCCGGGTCCCGCAACCGCCTCCCGCAGGGCCCTCCGGGAGGGCCGGCGCCCCCGGGAGAGGCGTGCCGCCGGCGCCGGAGGGGTCCTACCATGGCCGCACCCGGCGCCCCCGGCGCCCGGGCCGGGACCGAGAGGAGTGAGGGGTCCTTGCCGCCGAGACGGTTCGGCGCGCCGGTGTCCCCGGACCGCCCATGACCACACAGCCGTCCGCCGACGCCCCCCGGGTCGCGTCACCGCGCACCGAGCGGCAGCGCGAACGCCGTCGCCGCATCCTGGACGCCGCGACCCGGCTGGCCTCGGCCGGCGGTTTCGAGGCGGTGCAGATGCGGGAGGTGGCCGAGGTCTCCGGGGTGGCGCTGGGCACCCTCTACCGCTACTTCCCCTCCAAGATCCACCTCCTGCTGGGGGTGCTGCTCGATCAACTGGAACTGCTGCGCGAGACCCTGCGGGACCGTCCGCTGACCGAGACCGATCCCGCGGACCGGCTGCTGCGCACACTGCGGCGGGCGTTCCGCGCCCACGAGCGCGATCCCCGGCTGGCGGAGGCGATGATGCGGGCCCTGGTGTTCGCGGACCGCTCGGCGCAGGCCGAGGTGCGGGCGGTGTCGGAGCTGACCACGGACATCCTGGTGGACGCCGCCGGCCTGCCCGTCGACCCGGGACCGGAGCGGCGCAGCGCGATGCGCGTCATCCAGCTGACCTGGCACTCCACCCTGATGCACTGGCTGTCCGGGCACACCACGGCCGCGGAGGCCGACCGGGACCTGGGCACCGCCTGCCGCCTCGTGGCGGGCGGGGCCGGCGGGTAGACCGCGCCGCCGGGCGGCCGGGCGGCCGGGAGCGGACCGCCGCCCGGGACCGCCGGAGGGCCGGCGGTTACAGTGGGCGGCGCAGTCCACGGGGGTGCCGCCGACGCGCCCCCGGCCCGCGAGCGGGGAAAGACCGGTGCGAGACCGGCGCTGACCCGCAACCGTGATCCGGCCACGACGCCCCGGCGCGTGCCCGGTGAGCCGGACCTCCCGCGCGCGGGCACGCGCTGGCTCCCGGCCCCGGACCCCCGGTCCGCCGGCCGAATCCGTCGAGGAACGCGGAACCGAGCCGGGTGCCCGCCCGTCGGCGTGCCCGGCGGCGGCCGGGGCGCGGTCGGGGCGGTCAGCCGTGCCGACGGCCCGCCCCACCGAAAGGCACCACCATGACACCGCTCCGCGGCGCGACCGCCCTGGCCGGCGCGACCCTCCTCCTCCTGGGCACGGCCGCGCCGGCGGGCGCCGACGACGCCACGGCGACACCGTCCCCCGCCTCCGCGGGCGCCGAGGGCCTGTACGGGGACACCGACCCGACCTGGGACGGGGTCTGGCGGCAGTCGCTGGCGATGCTCGCCCTGGAGGCCGCCGGCGAGCCGGCCCCGCCCGCCGCCGTGACCTGGCTGCTGGGACAGCAGTGCCCGGAGGGCGGCTTCCCCGCCCACCTCCCCGAGCCGGGCGCGGCGTGCGACGGCGACCCCGCGGTGGACACCAACGCCACCGGCATGGCCGTGCAGGCGCTGGCGGCCGTCGCCGACGGGGACGCC
Source organism: Streptomyces calidiresistens (assembly GCF_014141525.1). GTDB lineage: Bacteria > Actinomycetota > Actinomycetes > Streptomycetales > Streptomycetaceae > Streptomyces > Streptomyces calidiresistens. The sequence continues at coordinate 962 of NZ_VKHS01000294.1, read as the reverse complement.
GCGGCGGACGCCGCGCTGGATTCGGCCGTGGAATGGCTGCTCTCCGCCCGCAACGAGGACGGCGGCTGGCCGTACGCGTCCGGTGGGGAGAGCGACGCGAACTCCACGGCGGTGGCGCTCTCCGCGCTGTACGCGATCGGCGCCGACCCGGCCGAGGTCGCGGGCGCCGAGGAGGCGTTGCTGGCGTTCCGCCTGGGGTGCGAGGCGCCGGAGGCCGAGCGCGGGGCCTTCGTCTGGCAGCCCGAGGAGGACGGCTCCCGGTACGCCAACGAGTTGGCGACCGTGGACGCCGTCCTGGCCCTGGGCGCCGCCGCCGGGGACCGGGCGCCCGACGGGCCGCCGGCGACACCGGCGTGCGAGGACGACGGCGACGGCGACGGTGGGAACGGTGTCGGGCCGGCGGAGGCCCTCGAGGGCGGACTGGCATGGTTGCTCTCCCACACGACCGAGGGCGGGGGGTGGGTGCGCTCCCCGTTCGACAACTCCCCCATGCCCGGCCCCACGGCCCGGGTCGCGCACGGCCTGGCCGCGGGCGGGTGGACCGAGGAGGCCCGCGCCGTGCTGGCGCCGGTCGAGGAGGAGGTGGCCGGCGGCGGGGACGCCTACGAGGGCGCCGGCACCGTCGCCGAACTGATCCTGGCGGTGGAGGCGGTCGGTGCCGACCCCACCGACTTCGGGGGCGTGGATCTCACCGCCCGGCTGATCGCCTCCGGTCCGGACGCCGACGCCCCGGCGACGGAGCCGGGGGACCGGAACGACGGTGACGCGGCGGACGGCGAGACCGGCACGGAGGACGCCGGCGGCGGCCTCGGCTCCCTGTGGTTCCTCGGGGCGCTGCTGCTCGCGGGCGTCGGTGTGGGCCTGCTCGCCGCCCTGCGCCGGGGCGGGAACACCGGTGGGAACACCGGGGGCGACGGCACCGGTGCCCCCGGCGGCGATGCGGGTGGGGCCGCGAAGGGTGG
>NZ_VKHS01000293.1 GCF_014141525.1 Streptomyces calidiresistens | reverse complement strand
GGCCGCGGGAGGGCGGTGCACGCTCCCCCCACACCATCCGCACACCGCCCCGTCTTCCGGCCGCCCGGCCTCCGCTTCGGCGGCGGTGGGCCCCCGCCCCCGGCCGGCGGGCCGGGGAACGCTCACGTACATCCTCACCGTCGGTCGGGGACGGGAGCGGCCGGCTCACAGAGCGGCGAACGCCTCCTCCAGGACGTCCAGCGCCTCGGACAGCAGATCCTCGCCGATCACCAGGGGCGGCAGGAACCGCAGGACGTTGCCGTGCGTACCGCAGCTGAGCACCAGTACGCCGTTGGCGTGGCAGTGCCGGACCACGGCGGCGGTCGCCTCCGGGTTCGGCTCCGTGCCGCCCGGTCGCACGAGCTCCACCGCCAGCATCGCGCCGCGCCCGCGCACCTCGCCGATCACCCCGAAGCGCTCGGCCATGTCCCGCAGCCGCGGCTTCATGACCTCCTCGATCCGCCGGGCCCGGGCGTTGAGGTCCATGCCGCGCATCGTCTCGATGGCACCGAGCGCGGCGGCGCACGCGACGGGGTTGCCGCCGTAGGTGCCGCCCAGGCCACCGGAGTGGACCGAATCCATGATCTCCGCCCGACCGGTGACCGCCGCCAGCGGCAGACCGCCGGCGATGCCCTTGGCGGTGGTGATCAGGTCCGGCACGATGCCCTCGTGGTCGCAGGCGAACCAGTCACCGGTGCGGCAGAAGCCGCTCTGGATCTCGTCGGCGATGAAGACGATGCCGTGCTCCCGGGCGAACTCCGCGATCCGGGGCAGGAAGCCCGGTGCCGGCTCGATGAACCCGCCCTCGCCCAGCAGCGGCTCGATGAGGACGGCGGCGGTGTTCTCCGCCCCGACCTCCTTGACGATCCGCTCGATCGCGAGCGCGGCGGCCTCCTCCGCGCAGTGCTCCGGTCCGGTCGGCCAGCGGTAGGGGTAGGCCACCGGTACCCGGTGGATCTCGGGGGCGAACGGACCGAAACCGTGCTTGTAGGGCATGTTCTTCGCGGTCAGCGCCATCGTCAGGTTGGTGCGCCCGTGGTAGCCGTGCTCGAAGACCACGACGGCCTGACGCCGGGTGTGGTAGCGCGCGATCTTCACGGCGTTCTCCACGGCCTCCGCGCCGGAGTTGAACAGCGCGGACTTCTTGGCGTGGTCGCCCGGGGTCAGCCGGGCCAGTTCCTCGCACACCTCGACGTAACCGTCGTAGGGGGTGACCATGGCGCAGGTGTGGGTGAAGCGGCCCAACTGCTCGCCGGCCCGTCGCACCACCGCCTCGGCACTGTTGCCGACCGAGGTGACCGCGATGCCGGAACCCAGATCGATCAGGGCGTTGCCGTCCACGTCCTCCACGATGCCGCCGCCGGCACGGGAGACGAACACCGGCAGCACCGCGCCGACACCGTCCGCGACGGCGGCCCGCTTGCGTTCCCACATCTCCCTGGAGAGCGGGCCGGGGATCTCGGTGACGACGCGGCGCTCCTGGGGAACGGTGGGGCCCCCGACGGGGGCGGTGGTGGTGGTCATGGGGCGCACTCCTCGGGCACGAGGAGCGGCACCGCCCGGGGCCCGCGACCGGCCGGCGCCTCCCCGGCCGGAGCGGGGGGCGAACGGGGTCGGGGCGCGGCGGACGGTGGCGCTCCGGGGCGTTCGGCTTCCTCTTCCGCAGGCTAGGTCCGGCCGACCGTGCCGGGCATGCACCGCCACGGCGCACTCACCCGTCCGTCTTGGCCATCGGGGACAGTCCCGCCCCGACGGCCCCCTCCTCAGCGGTCCAGGCCGGGCACGTGGGTCGGTGCCGGGCAGATGCGCTCACCCGTCGCGTCGAACACGTAGAGGCGATCGAGGTCGATGAGTAGGGGCACCCGCTCGCCGAGACGGGGCTGCACATCGGCGGAGGTGCGCACCACCAGATTCGCGGCGATCCGTTCGACCGGGGCCGTCACGTCCCCGTCCGGTGCGGGCCGCTCCAGGGTGTCGACGGCCGTCGCCGCCCCCGCCGCGCCGGTGGACCTCCCGCGCCCGGTCGGGGCGGAACGCCGCGAGAACCGGCGCAGGCGGCCCAGGGCACCGGGGGCGGTGCCGTTGCGCCGCTGCCGACTCCCGGCACGCCGTGGCGACTCCAGGGCCCCGACATCCGCCGGCTCCCCGCCGATGCCGACGTGCACCAGGGACTCGTGACCCTGGAACTCCACGTGGTTGACCACGCCCTGCAGCATCGCCTCGGAAGGGCGCATCGACCGCGGCGGGGCGATGCGCACGGCCTCCGATCGCAGGCCCACGGTCAGCTCGCGCCCCATCTGGATGCGCAGCATCTGGTGGTCCGGACTCAACGGTTCGGGCAGGAGCATCTTCTGCGCCCCGAAGTCCAGACTCATCCGCCCGCCCAGCGGCGCCAGCACCCTGGCCCGCAGCAGGTTGATCCGGGGTGTGCCCACGAAGGCGGCGACGAACACGTTGGTCGGCAGGTGGTAGACCTCGCGCGCCGGACCGGCCTGTTGGATCACGCCGTCGCGCATGACCACCACCCGATCACCCAGGGACATCGCCTCGGCCTGGTCGTGGGTCACGTAGACGGTGGTCACCCCCAGCTGGTGGGTGAGGGCGGCGATCTCGGCCCGCAGCCGGTTGCGGAGCTTGGCGTCGAGATTGGAGAGGGGCTCGTCCATCAGGAAGGTGCTCGGACGGCGCACGATCGCCCGGCCCATGGCGACCCGCTGACGCTCCCCGCCGGACATCTGCGCGGGGAGACGGTCCAGGAGCTCGCGGATGCCCAACATGCGCGCGGTGGACTCGATGCGCCGGTGGTGGTCGCCCCCGCCGTGCTCCATGCGGAGGGGGAACTCCATGTTCCCCCGCCCCGTCATGTTGGGGTACAGCGCGTAGTGCTGGAAGACCATCGCCAGCCGACGGTCCCCGGGGGAGAGGTCGGTCGCCGGCTCGCCGTCCAGGAGCACCTCCCCGGACGTGGGGTCCTCCAGCCCGGCGATCAACCGCAGCACGGTGGACTTCCCGCAGCCCGAGGGACCGAGGAGGACCACGAACTCGCCGGGCGCGATGTCGAGCGAGAAGCGGTCCACCGCGGGGATGGAGCGCGGGTAGACCTTGGAGACGTCTTGCAGGGATATGGCGCGTGTCATCGATCCACCAGGTGCAGGCGACGTTGCCGATGCCGCTGGAACGTAGCGCAGTCGAACCCGTGACGGAACGGTTTCGGCGGGATCCTTCGCGTCATATGGGATGAAGGATTCCCCTGATCCCTCGTCGCGGCTTTTCCTCCGGTCGTCCCGGGAATCCCTCCACTTCACCTCCGTCCCACCTCCACCACGCTTCCCCTTCCCCCGTGTCCGTCACGCGGGCCCCGTATTCGTGTCGGAGGCGTGCCCTTCCTCCCGTGCCCCGGCGGTCCGGACCGGACCGGGACAACCTCCCGGACCCCGGGCGGTGTTCGTCCCACCCCCCGACGGTCCATCACCCCCGTCCGTACCGCGTGTTGGGGTCGGGAACCATCCCGGGAGACCGCCCGGGCACGTACATTTGGGTGATCAACGATGCGGACCGGCGCGCGCGTCGGCCGCACCACCTCGGGCGGACGACGCGGCACGGGCGGACGGGCCCGGGCAGGGGGCACGGAATGAGCACGGACGGAACGCGGTACGGCCACCACCCCGATCCCGGTGGGTCCACGACCGGCCCGTCACCCGCCCGCCGGCCCGGCGTGCCCGCCGTCCCCGGGCCCCGCGCCGGCGAGGACACCCCGCCGGCTCCCGGCCTCGCCGGCTGGCTCCTCACGCCCCGTCCGCCCTCCCCGCCCGGAGTGTGGCGCGAGGGCCGGGTCCCCAAACCGGACGAGGACCCCGACGCCATGGGGGACCGCGAACTTTTCGGCGGAGCGCTGCTCGCCCTGCTCGGCGCCCTGTTGGTGTGGTCGCTGTGCTGGAACGGCTACATCCGGATCTGGCTGTGGCCGCTGGAATGGGTCACCACCGACGCCTGGCGCGGCACCCGCCTGCACGTCACCGCCACCTACGCCTACTACGTCCTCTTCGCGGTCCTCCTGGCATGGGTGTTCGGACGGATCGGCAACTGGCCGCGCGTGTGGCGCCGGGTGCGTCCCGGCGTGCTCCGCCTGTCGCGGATACCGGCCGGCACCCCCCCGCTGCCGGTCGCCCGGACCCGCCGGGCCGTCGCGGCCCTCCTGGCCGGCGCGTGGGCCTGGGGGTTGAGCTTCGGAGGGGTCTGGCTCTTCTGGTTGGAACCTCTGTGGGCGGTGGTCCCCGATTCCTGGTGGGAGGACGGCGACACCACGGCCTACGTCGTCGCCTACAACATCCACTACGCGCTGTGGACGGCGCTGTTGCTGGCCGTCGCGGCCCTCCTCGGGGGATGGCGCGACGTCGCCCGCCGCCTGTGGGGCGATACCGCCCGGGGGAAGGGGGCCCGGGACGCCGATGGCGCGCCGCTCCCCGACCCCACCCGCTGGGACGAACTCCGCGAGGCCGGTTACCCCCGGGCCGCCGACCGCCTCCGGGCGGACGCCCTGTCCGGTGCCATGAACGACGTGGACCACGTCCGTCTCACCGAACTGTGGCGGCGGGCCCGCGCCGTGCCCGGGGCCCGCGACGCCTTCGCCGCCGCCGTCGAGGCCGACGGGGCCGGCGCGCTGCCCCACCCCTCCGGGGCCCGGGACCTGCCGGCACGCACCGCCCGCCACGACCTGCTCACCGGACAGGTGCTCCTCGGCCGTGCCGTCGCCGACGAACGCAACCCCCACGGCCACCGCGGCGAGGCCGTCGCCCTCGATCCGGGGGTGTTGGGCACCTCCCTGGTGGCGGTCGGCCCCCCCGGCTCAGGCAAGACCGGCCGGGTGATCCGCCCGGTGGTGGAGGCGCTGTGCCTGCGTGCCCTCGCCGGTCGGGCGACCGTCGTCGCCGTCGGGGCGGCCGGCGCGGGGCTCGGGGCCGACGACGCCTTCGACGTGATCATCCGGGTGGGGGACCCCGACTCGCCGTACCTGCTCGACATCTGGGGCGGATGCGAGGACACCGACGAGGCCGCCGCCCTGCTCGCCGAGGCGCTGACGGGCGCCGGTCGGGACGACCCCGAGGAGGCGGCCGTCGCCCTCGCCCAGCTCATCGGCCCCTACCGTGCCGCCTACGGACACTTCCCCGGGGTGCCGGAGTTGCGCGCCCTGCTGGACGGGGCCGGTGCCCTGCTCAACACGCTGCACGACGACCTCGGCCGTGCCGGCGAGCGCGCCCACCAGCGGGATCTGGCGGTGCGTGCGCGGCAGGCCGAACGCCCCGACGACATCGGCCGTCGTCTGGCCGATCGGCTGGGACTGCTGGAACGCGCCGGCCTGGCGGGCCCGGCGGACCCGGCGCGGCGTCCGCCGGCGTTCGCGGTGGGGGCGCCGGACCGTCCGCTGCGCGTGCGGGTGGACCTGCCCGCCGGTGGCCACGCCGAGGCCGGCCGGATCATCGTCCGCCTCCTGCTGACCCGTTTCGCCTCCGCCGTCGGTCGGCGCCCGGACCGGACCCTCTTCGCCTGCATCGTGCTGGACGACGCCGCCTCCGCGCTGACCCCCGGCACCGTGCGGGCCCTGGCCCGGCTGCGGCCGGCCGGGGCCGGGGCGGTCCTGGCGCTGCGCTCCCTCGACGAGGTGCCCGAGCCGTTGCGGCCCGCCCTGCTCGGCACCGTCGGCTGCCGGATGGCCCTCTCCGGCGTCACCACCTGGGACGGGGAGCACTTCGCCCGGGCCTGGGGCAAGGAGTGGACCGAGGACCGGGACGTCACCCGTGCCCCGGACCGCACCGGCGGGGCGGTCAGACGAACCGTGCGCGGCGTCCGGCGGCTGTTCACGGGGCGGGAGACGACCACCGAGACGGTCACCGTGCGGAGGGTGGAACGGGAGCGGTGGCCCGCCTCCGAACTGGCCCACCGGCTGCCACCCCGGCACGCGGTGCTCTCGGTCACCGGCACGGAGGGGGAGAGCGGCCCGCCGATCCTGGTCCGGCTGGGCGACTGACCGGCATTCCCCCGGGCCCGGGCGGTACCGTTGCGGATGAACGGCCGGGCCCGCCCGCCGTCCCCCGTCCGGTGGATCCC
>NZ_VKHS01000292.1 GCF_014141525.1 Streptomyces calidiresistens | reverse complement strand
CCCCGGTCCCGTCCCGGCCCCGGCACCGGCTGCCGGCGCACCGGCGGATCCCGACGCGGCCGGGGCCGTCGCCGCCGCCCCCGGCCCCCTGGTCGTCACGGACCCCGACGGCACCCTGTACGAGCGCACCGCCCGCCGGCGCTCCCGGCTGGGCCCGGTGCACGTCTACGACCCCGAACACCGCGTCGACGCCCCCGTACGGCTGCGCTGGAGCCCCGAACGGGGCTGCGCCGACCCGGTCGTCGCCCGCCGCCGCGCGAGGGCCCTGCTGGCCCCCGTACGGCCCGGTGAACCCGTCTTCGCCCTGGACGCGGAGACCGCCGAGACCCTGCTGCGCTGCTTCCTGCACGCCGCCGCCCTCGACGGCGCCGACTGCCGGCGGATCCACCGCTGGGCACGCTCGGGCGGCGGCGAGGCGGCGCGCGTCCTGCGCGCCCACCCCCGGGTCGCCCCCGGCATGTCCATGGAACTGGAGGGCGCCCTGGGCTCCCACCCCGGGCGGAGGGACGCCGGGCTCGCCCTGGTCGCCCGTGCGCTGGAGGCCCTGGAACGGGTGAACGTCCGTCACTCCTGCTCACCGGGCCGGGCCGACACCATCGCCCTGGAGAACATCGCCGGCGAGGGCGCCACCCTCTACGTGATCGGCGAGGATCCGCTCACCGCCCCGCTGCGCGGCGCCCTGCTCGACTCCCTGGACACCCTCCCCCGGCTGCCCTGAACGGCGTCCGGGGGGACGATCAGTCGGCGTCGGTACCGGTACCGACGCCGGCGTCGTACCTCGCCCGGTGGGCGATCACCTCGTCCATGTGGGTCTCGGCCCACGTCTTCAGGCCGCGCACCACCCGGTACAGCGACACCCCCTGCTCGGTCAGCTCGTAGGTGACCGTGACGGGCACGGTGGGCACCACGGTGCGGCTGACGAGACCGTCCCGCTCCAGGGAGCGCAGGGTCTGGGTGAGCATCTTCTGGCTGACCCCCGCCAGGGTGCGGGCCAGCTCCGAGTAGCGCATCGGCCGGGGTTCACCGCCGCAGCCACCTTCGGGTCCGGGCAGACCGCCGCCGAGGGCGGAAAGGGTCAGCGCGACCCACTTGCCGGAGATCCGGTTCAGCAGGTCCCGGCTGGGACAGGCCGCCAGGAAGGCCTCGTACTCCGTCCGGGCCCGGGCCCGCCGCTGGGCCGCCGTCATGGTCGTCACCGCACGCTCCCTCGCCATCCACGGGGTTCCCTACGCACTTTCAGGTGCCTACTTCCTTTCAGGATGTCATGTCACGAGGCTGGAGCGGGAGCCGCGGCACATCCCCGCGGCACACCCTCGGTACACCCTCGGTACAGAACGAAAGGCAGGGGTACGACCATGTCCTCCCGCGCACTTCCCGGTGGCACCTTCTCCATGGGCGATCTGACCGTCTCCCGGTTCGGCTACGGCGCCATGCAACTCGCCGGCCCCGGGGTCATCGGGCCGCCGGCCGATCGCGACGCCGCGCTCGCCGTCCTCCGCGAGGTGGTGGAGCTGGGGATCACGCACATCGACACCGCCGGCGTCTACGGCCCCCGCGTCACCAACCGGCTCATCCGGGAGGCGCTGCACCCCTATCCCGAAACGCTGCACGTGGTGACCAAGGTCGGTGCCGAGCGCGACGAACAGGGCGGCTGGCCCCCGGCCCGGAAGCCCGCCGACCTGCGGCGCGCCGTCCACGAGAACCTGGAGGATCTCGGTCTCGATGTGCTCGACCTGGTCAACCTCCGGCTCGGGGATGCCATGGGACCCCGACCCGAGTCGGTGGAGGAAGCCCTCGGCACGCTCGTCGAGCTCCGGCAGGAGGGCCTGATCCGGCACATCGGGGTGAGCAACGCGACGGCCGAGCAGGTCGCCGAGGCACGCGCGATCGCACCGATCGTGTGCGTGCAGAACATGTACAACCTCGCCCACCGGCAGGACGACAAGCTGATCGACGAACTCGCCGGGGAGGGCATCGCGTACGTGCCCTTCTTCCCCCTCGGCGGCTTCAGCCCCCTGCAGTCCTCGGCGCTCTCCGCCGTGGCCGACCGGCTGAACGCGACACCGATGTCCGTCGCCCTGGCCTGGCTGCTGCAGCGGTCGCCGAACATCCTGCTGATCCCCGGCACCTCCTCCCTCGCGCACCTGCGCGAGAACGTCGCCGGCGCGGGACTTCGGCTCTCCCCCGGGGACCTCGCCGAACTCGACACGATCGGCCGGTGAGACAACCGCGACACGGACCGCCTCCGACGGGGTGGGAGCGTGTCGTGCGGGGACCGGCACGGGGTCGGGCGGGAAGCACCCGCCGGCACCCCGGTGTCCCGGTCGGGCCGGACGGCCGCCCCTCCCCGCCGCTCCCGCGGCGGGGAGGGCCGCGGTGCCTCACCCCGGCAGGGGCCGGGTCCACGGGGCCCGCCAGGCGGGGGCGGCGTCCCCCCCGACCGTCACCCAGTACTCCGTCCCCGCCACCACCAGGCCTCCGCGCACGGTCCAGAAGGAGGCCACGCGGAAGACGCCCACCCCCTCCTGCGGCACCTCCACCTCGGAGACCACCCGCTCCCCGCCCGGCTCGGCGAGCACGTCCAGGACCCGGATGGACCACCCCTCGGGGTACTCGCGGTTGACCGCGACGAAGGCGCTCCGGCCGACGATCCGCTCCCCCGTCGCCGGCCAGTCGATCACCGCGTCCGGCGCGATCAGCGCCCCGAGGCCGGACCAGTCGCGGGCCTCCATCCGCCGCCACAGCTCGACCACGCACTCCCGCGGCGAAAGCGGCCCGGCGGTCCCGGCCGCCGGGGAGTCGGCGGAGGAGCCCGGGGACGGAACGGACGGGGACGGCGGGTTCGGGGGAACGGGCGGAGAGGTGTGCGCGGTCATGGGCCCACCCTGCCGGCCCGCACCGACACCGGCCGGGCCGGCTGCCCCCGGTCAACCACCGGGGACACCGTGCCCGGCTCACCGGCTGAGGGTCACCTCCTCGTCGACCCGCGTCAGCTTCTCCGGGTTCCGCACCGCGTGGACCCGGGTGATCCGACCGTCCTCGATCACCACACCCGCCACCGCGATCAACTCCCCCCGCAGAACGAGCCGCATCCCCGGCTCGCCGTTGAGGAGGATCGGCGTCACCTCCAGCCCGGGCTCGCGCTCCGCCAACCCCGCGAGGAGCGGCGCCACGCGGTGCGCGCCCTCGATCGGCCGCCTGGCCGCCAGGGCGATCCCACCGCCGTCGGCCACCACGACCACGTCCGGGGCGAGCACGTCCAGCAACCCCCGCAGGTCGCCCTCCCGAACGGCGGCCATGAACCGCTCGACCACCGCCTCCCGTTCGGCACGGTCCACCCGGGTCCGGGGCCGCCGCGCCGCCACGTGCTCCCGGGCCCGGTGGGCGATCTGCCGCACCGCCGCCGGTGTCCTGCCGACCGCCGTCGCGATCTCCGCGTAGGGGACGTCGAAGACCTCCCGGAGCACGAACACCGCCCGCTCGGTGGGTCGCAGCGTCTCCAGCACCGTGAGCATCGCCATCGAGACACTCTCGGCGAGTTCGACGTCCTCGGCCACGTCGGGGCCGGTCAGCAGGGGCTCGGGCAGCCACTCACCGACGTACTCCTCGCGTCGTCGGGCCACCGTCCGCAGCCGGTTGAGCGCCTGCCGGGTGACGATCCGCACCAGATAGGCGCGCGGTTCGCGCACTTTCTCCCGGTCCGCGTCCGCCCACCGCAGCCAGGTCTCCTGCACCACGTCCTCGGCGTCGGCGGCGGAGCCCAGCATCTCGTAGGCGACCGTGAAGAGCAGGCCGCGATGGGTGACGAACGGATCGTCGGTCACGAGGTCGTGTCCGTCCCCCGGGTCGTTCCCGTGCCGGTCCGTTCGGGGAGCGGGCGCAGTCCGCAGGAGGCGGCGAGTCCCTGCGCCCCGATGCCGAGGGCGACGTTCATCCGGGCCGTCATGTTCGCCAGCGCGATCCAGGCGGTCAGCTCGACCAATGCCGGGGCACCGAGCCGCTCGAGGAGCCGGGCCGAGAGCTCGTCGGTCACGGTCGGCGGGGTGCCGCTCATGGCCTCGGCGTACTCCAGCACGTCCCGCTCCAGGGGCGTGAAGACGTCGGACTCCCGCCACCGGGGCACCTCACGGGCCCGGGTCTCGTCGAGTCCTTCGTGGCGGGTCCGGAAATACCCCAGATCGAGGCAGAACCCGCACCCGACGAAGGACGCCACCGCCATGTGGGCGAAGGCCTTCAGATCTTCGTCGCACTCGCCCCACTTGGCGGCCTTCCGTCCGGCGCGGAGACCGAACCCCAGGACCTCCCGGTGGTGCCACATCACCCCCAGCGGCTCGACCACCTCGCCGAACATCCTCGTACTGAGCTTCTTCGCCACGGCGCCCCGCAGGCCGGTGATCTCGGCCGGCGGAACCCGGGTGGTCCGGGTGGTCCCGGTACTGGTGTCGGTGTTCATGTACGTCCCCATTCGCCCGTCGTTCACGGCTTCCGACACGAGGACACCGCCCGACGCCGATGTGTGACACCCGGCCGGGATGTTCCCCCCTCACGCTCCTCCGAACGACTCGGCCGACGACGTCCCGGGGAGTCACCCGCCGTCGGGAAGGAACACCCCGGTCGTGGCCCGGGTCGGGGACCAGGCGGCGGTGGGACGGGGTGGGAGCGCCATCTCCAACGCCCGCTCCGGCTCGCGGCCGGGCAGGGGCGGATCGCCGGGCACCTCCTCGCTGCGGCCCGTCGGCTCGAAACCCAGGGCGGCGTAACAGCGGGCGGCCCGGTGGTTGCGCTCGTGCACGAACAACCGGACCTCGCGCCCGGCCGTCCGGTCCACGGCCTCCCGCAGCAGCTTCCGGGCCAGACCCGTGCCGCGGTACTCCGACCGCGCGTAGACCCCCACCAGCTGCACATGGCTTCCGGAGTCCTCGGTGCGCACGAGCAGCACCACCATCCCCAGCAGGGTGGGACCCTCCTCCCGGAGGTTCTCCGCGACCAGGGTGAGGGCGTCGGCCCGTGGGGCGGCCCGTCGTTGCCATTCCTCGCGGGGGAGCCGGAGGGCGTCCCGGTAGCGCTCGTAGAAGGCGAGCGGCGCCACGGGATCGCGCAGTGCGGTCAGGCGCAGCACCCGAAGAGCGCGCCAATCACGCGCTTCGGTGTGTCGCACCACAAAAGCCGCCATCCCCCGATGCTCGCAGCAACCCGCCCCGGGGAACAAGCACCGCTCACAGCGAACGATTCGCGCCGGTGAGGAGCGGGGGTGCCGGGCGGGGCTCAGACCGGGAGGGTCCAGGTCACCAGGGTGTGGAGGCGCCCCTTCATCGGGCGGTGGAAGAGGGGCGCGTCGGCGGGGACGAAGCCGGCGGAACGGGCGACGCCGAGACTGGGAGCGTTCTCCGGATCGATGCGCAGGATGACCCGCTCGAAGCCCAACTCCCGAAGGGCCAGTTCCGCGCAGAGCGCCAGGGAGCCGGAGGCCAGACCCATTCCCCGGTGGGCGGGCCCGATGGCGTAGCCCAGTTCGGCCGTGTCGGGTTCGTCCGCGTCACGCATGAGACCGATCTCACCACGGGGCACCCGCTCCTCCCCGGGCAGGGTGACGGCCAGCTGGAGCCCGATACCGCCGGCGGCCAGACGGTGGGACCTGGCGATCCGGGCCCGGGCGGCGGTGAGGTCGAAGGGCGAGGGGAGGGCGGTCCAGCGGGCCACCTCGGGATCGTCGAAGAGGGCCGGCATGTGAGAGAGGTCGTGGAGTTCCCAGGGACGCAGGGAGACGTTCGTACCGACGACCCTCACGTCCGGGGGAAAACTCGCCAACATCACCATGATCGTCACCCCGAAGCAACCACTCGTGAGACCTCGCCCCGGCGGGAAGACCGGAGGAAGTGGGGAGCCTACCCCGAAAGGCGTTTCCGACGCCGCTTTCGGGCATGAAAAAAGCGTGGTGTGTCGGAGCCCGAGGGCTCACAACACACCACGCTTCTCAAAGATTGTTCGGCGGCGACCTACTCTCCCACACGGTCCCCCGTGCAGTACCATCGGCGCTGAAAGGCTTAGCTTCCGGGTTCGGAATGTAACCGGGCGTTTCCCCTTCGCCATGACCACCGAAACACTGC
>NZ_VKHS01000291.1 GCF_014141525.1 Streptomyces calidiresistens | reverse complement strand
CCCACCCTCCCCTCCGGCCCGGTGCCCCTCCCGGGAGGGGCACCGGGCCGGAGGGGAGGGTCGCCCGGTCACGGCACGGGCGGACGCCGCGCGCCGGACCCCCGGCCGGAGCTACAGACCGAGCCGCTGCGCCACCATCGCGCCGGAGGTGTAGACGCCGGGCTTCCCCGGCAGTCCGCAACCCACCCCCCAGGACACGAGTCCGACCAACCGGCCATCGGCCACCAGCGGCCCCCCGCTGTCCCCCTGACAGGCGTCGGCCCCACCGGCGGGGAGACCGGCACAGACCATCTCCCCCCGCACGAAGCGGCCCTCCGGACCCCCCGGATAGGCCGTCGCGCACTCCGCGTCGGAGACCATCCGGACGTCCGCCGCCAACAACACCGGGGAGTGGCTCCCGTCGCCCCGGGTGTCCCCCCAGCCCAGCACCCGGGCCGGGGTGCCCGCCGCGTACGCCGGATCCCCCGCCCGGGCCACGGGCAGCGTCCGGGCCGCAGGCAGCGCCTCCGCCAGTTCCAGGACCGCGAGGTCCCCGATGTTGGTCCACGGGTTGTAGCGGGGGTCGACCCGGATGGCGGCCACGGCCACCTCGCGCCCGTCCCCGGCGCGGCGCAGATCGTCGCGCCCGACGATCACCCGCAGGTCCGGCAGGCGCTCGGGACGGACGCCCAGGAGGCGGGGGTCCAGGCAGTGGGCGGCGGTGACCACCGTGGTCGGTCCGACCAGCGCGCCCCCGCAGAACTGGCCGGAGCGGGCCTCCCCGAAGCGGGCCCGGCTGGCCAGGGCGACCACCCACGGCGCGTCGCCGGTCCGGGCCGGCAGGCCGCCCACCACGACGTCGCGGGCCGCCGCGGGCGTCCCCGTGCCCCCACCGGGCAGCGCGGAGGCCAGGGGCGCGCACAGCCCCAGCACCACACCGACCAGGGCGGCCCGCCGCACCCTCCGGAAGGAGCGGACCGGGGGGCCGGGCACCTCGCCGGGCCGGGAAACGGCCCTCCGAGGGGAGAGCGGACGCCGGGTGAATGCGCGCATGGGACCTGCCGTTCCTGCGAGGGGGTCCCGGCGGACGCGCTTCCGGCGCCCGCCGGTCGTCTGGCCTCCCCACCATGCCCGGAACACCCACCCGACGCACTCGAACGACCACCCGGAGTCACCGATCGAGTGGTTCACCCACCTCCCCGGGGCCGCGCCTCCCGGCGTGGCGTTCGACTCGCGGTCGCGCGTGCGAAACCCGCGGCGGCCACGCACGCGTCGGGGCCCGGTCGTCGCCGACCGGGCCCCGGAAAGCGGAACGGCCCCTCCACCGGGGCCGCCGCGGATCGTTTCCGATCAGTCCAGGTAGTCGCGCAGGACCTGCGAGCGCGAGGGGTGCCGCAACTTGGACATCGTCTTCGACTCGATCTGACGGATGCGCTCGCGGGTCACCCCGTAGACCTTGCCGATCTCGTCCAGGGTCTTGGGCTGGCCGTCCGTCAGGCCGAAGCGCATCGAGACCACGCCGGCCTCGCGCTCGCTGAGGGTGTCCAGCACCGAGTGCAACTGCTCCTGCAGGAGCGTGAAGCTGACCGCGTCGGCGGGCACCACGGCCTCGGAGTCCTCGATCAGGTCACCGAACTCGCTGTCGCCGTCCTCGCCCAGCGGGGTGTGCAGGGAGATCGGCTCGCGACCGTACTTCTGGACCTCGACCACCTTCTCGGGGGTCATGTCCAGTTCCTTGGCCAGCTCCTCCGGGGTGGGCTCGCGCCCGAGGTCCTGGAGCATCTGACGCTGCACCCGGGCGAGCTTGTTGATGACCTCGACCATGTGCACCGGGATGCGGATGGTGCGCGCCTGGTCGGCCATGGCGCGGGTGATCGCCTGCCGGATCCACCAGGTGGCGTAGGTCGAGAACTTGTAGCCCTTGGTGTAGTCGAACTTCTCCACGGCGCGGATCAGGCCGAGGTTGCCCTCCTGGATGAGGTCCAGGAAGAGCATGCCGCGACCGGTGTACCGCTTGGCCAGCGACACCACCAGGCGGAGGTTGGCCTCCAGCAGGTGGTTCTTGGCCCGACGGCCGTCCTCCGCGATGATCTCCAGCTCGCGCTTGAGCTTGGGGGCGATCTTGTCCGCGCCGGCGAGCTTGTCCTCGGCGAAGAGACCGGCCTCGATCCGCTTGGCCAGCTCCACCTCCTGCTCGGCGTTGAGCAGCGGAACCTTGCCGATCTGCTTGAGGTAGTCCTTCACCGGGTCGGCGGTGGCACCGGCGGCGGCGACCTGCTGGGCGGGGGCGTCGTCCTCGTCCTCGTCCGACAGGACGAAGCCCTCGTTCTCCGGCTTGCCGGTGCCCTCGGCGGGGCCGTCCGCACGCCCCTCGGCCGCGGCGGCGAGCTCCTCGGTCGGCTCCTCCTCGACGAGCAGTTCGTCGGCCACGTTCTTGCCGGCCGCCGTGCCCTTGGTGCCGGCCGTCTTCTTCGCCGCGCGCTTGGCGGGGGCGGTCTTCTTCGCCGCCTTCTTCGCCGGGGCGGCCTTCTTCGCCGCCTTCTTCGCCGGGGCCTTCGCCGCGGCGGGCGCCTCGGCCGCCTCGGCGGCGGCCGGCTCCGCGGCCGGGGCGGTCTTCGCGGGAACGGTGCGCGTGGCCGTGCGCTTGGCCGACGCCTTGGCCGCGACGCTCTTGCGGGTGCGTTTGGGGGTCTCGGCGGCACTCACCATCAGCGTCACGCCTTCCTCGTCGAGGATTTGGTTGAGGCTGCGCAGCACGTTCTTCCACTGAGTGGGGGGGATTCGGTCCGCCTCGAAGGCCCGGCGCACGTCGTCGCCGGCGATCTGCCCTTCAGCCTTTCCCCGTTCGATGAGCGCCATCACAGAATCGGATTCGGCGATCTCTGCAGGGAGCGTACGGGGGGTGCTGGCCGACACGAACAACCTCTCGGAACTCTGGGAACGGCTTGGGGACCGCCCGTTGGGGGTCCCCGACCGGTGGCGGGATCGACCACCGGTGGCGACGAACGACGATCGACCCGTGCGTTGAGTCCCGCGGGGCCCGGGGATCGATCCCCGCCGTCACCTCTTGAGTCATCGCGCTGCGCCCCGAAGCGTTACGCACACCTTCGCGTGGTCCGAGTCACACCGCCCCTCCGACTGTAACCGGCCGGCGGCCGAAGGCGCGGCGCCGATCGCGCACGCCGTGCCGGGAACACCGGATCCTCACCGGTGTCACGCGTTCACGTATGCCCGTTCACAGCGCGGTCAATCGGGACGGGCGCCCGTCGATCGGCGGGGTCGACGGGCGGAAACCGCGGTGGACGGGCGCCGGCCGGGACGGGTCCGGACGGACCGGGGACGGGCCCGCCCCGACGGTTCAGTGCTCGCGGGGAGCGGGCACCACCGTGTCGGGCCCGGGAGCCGTCTCCTCGCCGCTCCGGGGGTCGAGCAGCGCCCGGGCCGCGGCCTCGGCCGCGTCCGGCTCGCCCGCCGAGATCGCCTCCAGAATGCCCCGGTGGTGGCCCAGGCACGCCTCCCCCGGCTGTCGACAGGGGCCGTCGGTGCCACCGGAGACCTGGAGCGCGGCGGCGACGATGCCGGCGAGGTGCTCGAGCATCCGGTTGTCCGCGGCCCGCAGCAGGAGGGCGTGGAACTCCGCGTCGGCACGGGAGAAGGTCAGGCCGTCCCCCTGCTCGAGGGCGTGGCGCAGGATGTCCACCATGTCGGAGAGACGGGCGCGCACCTCCTCGTCACAGCGCTCGGCGGCGAGTCGGGCGGCCACCGGCTCGATGCCGGCGCGGAGCTCCCACAGCTCACGACGCTGGTCGTCGCGCTGGGGGCCGAAGGCGCGCCACTCGATGATGTCGGGATCCAGGAGGTTCCAGTCGGTGACCGAGCGCACCCGGGTGCCCACGTTGGGGCGGGCGCTGACCAGGCCCTTGGCCTCCAGCACGCGCAGGGATTCGCGCACCACGGTGCGGGAGACCTCGAAACGCTGACCGATCTCCTCGGGCACCAGGGGGCGATCCGCCCCGAGGTCACCGGAGACGATCATCTGACCCAACTGCTGGACGAGCTGACCGTGCAGGCCGCGGCCGCGACTGCCCGCGGCGCGACGGGGGGGCCGGCCCATCTCGTTCTCACCCCCACCCCAGGCGGGGGCACCGGTGGTGGTCGTGGCGCCCCGGGCGGTGGTGGAGTCGGGGTATCCGAATCGATCGGTCTCCCCCGAAGCGGCTGCGGACCGGGCGGCGGACATCATGGAGTGCGCAAGGGTAGTCACGCATCCTTTGTCGGCGGGCCCGGCCGCCCGCTTGAGGTCTTTGCTGAAAAGCACACGAAAGGGTGATCGTCGGCCTGCCCATAATTGACGAATTATCACCTCAAACCAGACATTTCTTCCGGGGGCGCGTGCGCGGAACTTTCCGCCCCCTGGCCCACGGTTTCCGCGCCGGGCGTCCACCCGCGCGGCGCGCCCCCCACCGGGACATGTCCGGGGGAACGCCCGGCGCCGCTGATGCCCCCGGCCCCCTCACCCTCCTTGCCCATCTCGGCCCTCTCGCCCCTCTCGCCCCTCTCGCCCGGCTCGGCCCACGGCGTTTCCCCGCTCCCGCGCCGCCCCCCGGGGTCTCCCCCCGGATCCCGGTGGTCCCCGTACGCCCGGGGAACGGTGACGCGCCCTCCGTGCGCAACCGGCCCGGGAGCCTCCCACCGACGCCGGCGCACCGACGTCCCCACCCGTCGCAGGAGCAGCAGTGACACGGGGAGGAGGAGCACGGACACCGGCCACCATCCGACCGACCCCGCACCGGGCACCCGGGCGAGGATCTCCGCGAAGGCGGGGAACCAGGCGGCCGGGGTACCCGGCAGGTCCGCCCCGGAGAACGGGAGCGCGACCACCAGATCGGCGATCCGCTCCGTTCGGGGAACGTCCGCCCCGGAGGCGGAGGACACCGCCGTGATCCGGGGGGCGAGGGCCGCCACCGCCGGTGGGAGGAGAAGCACCCCCGAGATCCCCACCACCCCGGAGCGGAACACCGCGGCGAGGACCGGGCCGAGCACGGCGCAGCCGACCGCCGGCCCGGCGCCCTCCACCACGGCCCGCAGCGCCGGCACGAAGGCCTCCGCCGCGGCGGCGGTCACCCCGTCCACGGTGCCGGCGAGCAGCGGGAACACCACGGCCCCCGGGAGCGCCGCCGAGGCGGACATCGCCAGGGCCACGGCCGTGGACACCACGATGGTGGCCGAGAGGGGGGCGCACCGGCGCACCCCGCCCACCCGGGGCAACAGGCCGGGCCGGCGCAGTTCCTGACCGACCGCCGCCGCACCCAACGCCCCGGCCACCAGCGCGGAGACCGGCACCGGGAGCATCGGTGCCCACCCCAACAGCACCCGCGGATGCGTCGTCGCCCCCTCGTGGCCCCCGTGCGCGAGGATCCCGGCGAGCACCAGGGTGAGGAGCACCCCCGCGAGCGCGACCGTCGTCATCGCCCGTGAACCGCACCAGCGCAGCACCTCGTACCGCAACGGACGGGCGGGGGCCGCCGGCAGCGGGGCGCGCCGGGCCGCCCCACGCCCCCGCGCACCGCGCGGCTCGGGGACCCCCCGCTCGGGGCGATCCCGATCGGAGCGGGGGGCGGCCCGGCCGTCCGCCCGACCGGCGGGAGCGGGTCCCCGCCGGTCCCCCGTGGTGCCGATCTCCCGGGTCAGTTCGTGCAGGACCAGACGGTGACGGTGGGCGATCTCGCCGACCTCGGCACAACCGGCCCCGTAGACCGACAGCCGGCCCCCGGACTCCAGCACCACCTCGGGGACGGCCTGCACGGCCGGGGAGGCGCCTCCGGTCGATGGTCCGGGGCCGGCGGCGGGCGCCGACGAACCGGCGGCCGCCACGCCGACCGCGAGCGGTGCCGGGGCCCCCGTCGACGACGGGACGGGCACGCCGGAGGCACGGAACTCGCGGCGCAGCAGGGCCGCCAACCGTTCGGCGTGCGGGGTGCGGACCGCCACCCGGGGGCGCAATCGGGTGCGGGCGAAGTCCTCCACCGTCTGATCGGCGACCAGTCTCCCGTTCGCCACGGAGATCACCCGGTCGGCGATCCGCACCGCCTCCATCGGGTCGCGCGAGGTCACCAGGGCGGTGCCCCCCGCCCCCGCCC
>NZ_VKHS01000290.1 GCF_014141525.1 Streptomyces calidiresistens | reverse complement strand
CCCCACGCCCTCGCCCCACTCCGCGCCCCTCGGTTCCCTCCTGCCGTGCCGCTCCCGGCCCGCCACGGGGGCGCATCGGCGGGACACGAAAGCACCGATCCCGTCGGGACACGCGCCGGTTCGGCGCGTTGTCCGCCGGACACGGAGCGTTCGACACGAGGAGGTCGCGGGGTTCCACGAGCGGTACGGGTTCGGGCGCATTCCGGGGGGGCGGTCGGCTCTTTCGGAACGTGAGCGACATCGCGTCCCCACCGGATGTCCGACGACACCGCGTCCCGGGGCACCCGCCGGGACGCGGGACGCGGGCCCGGCTGTGACCCGGTGGGCGATGGGGCTCTCCGAGCGGCTCCGCGAGGTCGAAGGCCGAAAGACCCGAAAGACCCCAAAGACCCGAAAGAGATGAAAGGGGTGAAGCGGGGATGGCAACGGCCATCGGGGGTCGTGGGGGGCGGTGGCCGCCGGCCGGCGTACGGCAAGGTGCGGGGAGCGGTGGCAGTCGCTCCCGGAGCCGCCGGGGCGCGCCCGACGCGGAACCGGGAAGCGCTCAGTCGGCGCGGGCCGGGGCCGGGGCCGGAGCCGGGGAGCGCCGGAGCAGGCGGGCGGCGACGGCACCGGCGAGCAGCAGAGCGGCCAGCGAGGCCACCGTGCCCGGCCAGCCGCCGCCCAGCAGGGAGGCCCCCAGGTACCCCAGGCCCACGCTGTAGCCCGCCCACACCACGGCGGCCACCGCCGACCAGGGCAGGAAGTCGCGCTGCCGACGCCGACTGGCGCCCGCGCCCAGGCTCACCACGGCCCGCCCGGCGGGGGCGAAGCGCGCCACGATCACCAACGGGCCGCCACCGCGCGCCAGGACCTCGCCCAGTCGCGCCCGGGCCTCGACCAGTTTGCGGGAGCGGGAGATGAACCCCTCCAGGCGCCGGCCGCCGTGCAGCGCGAGGCGGTAGGCGGCCAGGTCACCGATGATCGACGCGCTGGCCGCGCAGAGCAGGAGCACCAGGACCTCGGGGAGGTGGGTGCCGGGGACCGGCCCCGGGAGCCCGTACGCCTCGGCGGCGGTGCCGGCGGCGATGGCCGCCGCCGCGACGACCAGGGCGCCGCTGGGCAGCAGTGGCACGAAGACGTCCAGCAGCACGCAGAGCATCACGGCCACGTAGATCCACGGGGCGTACAACAAGATCCCGAGGGTTTCCGGCACGGGCCTCTCCCGGATGCGATCGATGTCACCTGCGGTGTCGTCGGGCCGTTTCCGGAGGGGCGGGCGTGCGCCGGCGGCGGGAGCGGCGGCCGGCTCGCGCGGGCCGGGTCAACGCCGTTCCGCCGTACAGCCTATGCCCGGTTCCCCCGAAGGGGTCACGGGGGTGCGCCGGGCGGTTCCGGAACCCGCCGCTCCGGGGCGGGGACGTGACCCGGGGCCGGGGGCGTCACGGCGGGGTGTTCTCCATCGCGCGCAGGCCCCGGTCGGCGAAGTCGATCAACCAGTCGAAGCTCTCGTCCACGTCGGTGCTCCATCGGAAGCCCCGGGCCGCCTGCAGGGTGGCGAAGCCGTGGCAGAGACTGCGGAGTGTCCGCAGCGCGTGGTCCACGTCGTGCTCCCCGATCCGGTAGCCGCGCAGGACCGCGGTGAACGCGTCGAGCAGTCGTCGGCCCGCCACGGCCACCGGATCGTCCGGTCCGGACGGTTCCACGCCGATCGTCGCGGCGTACCGGCCGGGGTGTTCCAGGACGAAGCCGCGGAAGGTGCGTGCCGCGGCCGCCAGCGCGTCACGGCCCGCCCACCCCCGGACCGCGTCGCCGACCGCGTCGGCGGCCTCGCCCAACGCCAGGGCGGCGATGCGCCGGTTGAGGTCCTCCTGGCCGCCCACGTGCTTGTACAGGGAGGGCGTGCGCACACCCAGCCGCTCGGCGAGCAGTCCCATCGTCAGGTGGGGGAGGCCCACCTCGTCGGCGAGGGCGGCGCCGGCCGCGACCACGGCCGCCGGGTCCAGTCCCGCCCTAGGCACGGGCGGCGTCCGAACGGAGGAAGTCGAGCACGAGCGAGGCCACCCGATCGGGGAATTGGTCGTGGGGGTAGTGCCCGGCCCCCTCGATCATCTCGAGTCGACCGAGGCCGTCCGGCAGCGCGTCGACGATGGCCGAACCCTCGGCGCGCGGGTCGGCCCAGTCGGGGTCGAGCGTGCCCATCACGACCAGGACGGGGCAGCGGACATCGCCGAGCCGGGCGCCGGCGTCGGTCGGGGCGCTGCGGCCCATGCCCCGCAGGGCCTTCATCCGGCCCGGTTCGCGCAGCATGGAGTCGACACGGTCGAGTCGTTCGGCCCAGTGGGCCGGCTTCACGCCGGGGTAGGCCAGGTCGAGGTACGAGCGCCAGAGCGACACGCTGCCGAGGACGCCCGCGCCGAGCAATCGCGCCATGCCCCGGCGGTGGCGCGCCACGCGCAGGTCGCCGAGACGGATCGACTGCTTGCGGGTGAACGGCGCCAACTCGATGACCGAGCTGATCAGGGAGGGCTCCCGGGCCGCGGCGATGGTCGCGGCGCCGCCGGAGAACGAGTGTCCGACGAGGACGGCAGGGCCGCCCAGTCGGCGGATGAGGGCGAGCAGATCGCCGGCGACCGCGGTGCGGCTCCAGGTCGGCCAGTTCGCGTCGGATTCCCCGCAGCCGCGCAGGTCGACCGCGGCGACCCGATGGCCCGCCGCCACCAGGCGCGGGGCCAGGGCGTGGTACGCGGCCCGGCTGTCGCCCATGCCGTGCGCGAGGACGATCAGGGGACCGGCCCCCGTCACCTCGTAGGCGATCGTGCCGCCGTCCACGGCGAGGTACTCGGTCATGGGGCCTCCCGGGCGCGGCTAATGATATTAGCCAAAAGCTAATCTTGTTAGCTTCGGTTGTCAAACGGGTTGGTCCCGAGCCCGTCGGGGACGGTGTCGCATGCGGGGAAGGGACCGGTCCGGGGTGCCGAGAGGCCGACCGGCTGCGGGACCCGGGGGCCGTCGGCCCCGCATCCGGGGCGTGGCCGGCCCCCTACCGGGAGCTCCGAGCCGTGGACGGAAGTCGCCGTCCAACCCGACGGACGTCCGGGGGCCCCGGTGGGTCACCGTCCGCGAACCCCCGGCGGGGACGGGCCGGGGCGGACCCGGCGAAGTGGTGTCCGGTGCCCGGCGGTCCGCACTCCTCGTCCGCCCGACGTCCCGGGCCGGGAACCCGGCCCCCGCTTCCGCCCCCGGCGTCGGCGCGGGTACAGTGGGCGGCACTGAAGGGGAGTAGCCCGTCGCCGGCCCGTCGACACACTGGTCCGCCGCTCGAAGCGGTGGGCCCGGCGCCCGGGGGCGGGGGGAGCGCGGTTCGCGCGTTCCCTCCGTCGGCGAGACCTTCGGCCGCAGTGTCATCGACGCTGCCGTGCCGAAGCGTGCGCTCCCCGCGGACACCTCGGCCCGGCACGAGCCCCGGAAGGACCGAGGAAACCGTGTTCACCCTCTCCGTCGCCGCCGTGACCTTCGGCGTCGTCTTTCTCGCCGAGCTGCCCGACAAGACCGCGCTGGCCGGCCTGCTGCTCGGCACCCGCTTCCGCGCCTCCTACGTCTTCGTCGGCGTGGCCGCCGCGTTCGTGGTGCACGTGGCGCTGGCCGTGGCGGCGGGGAGCGTGCTGACGCTGCTGCCGCAGCGCCCGTTGCAGGCCGTGGTGGGGACCCTCTTCCTGCTCGGCGCCTTCCTGCTGTTGCGCAAGCGCCACGACGAGGAGGAGCAGGTGCGGGCGCCGGCCGACACCTCGTTCTGGAAGGTGTCCGGGGCGGGCTTCATGCTCATCCTGGTCGCGGAGTTCGGTGATCTGACCCAGATCATGACCGCGAACCTCGCGGCCCGGTACGAGGACCCCCTGTCGGTGGGGATCGGCGCGGTGCTGGCGCTGTGGGCGGTGGCCGGGATCGGCATCCTCGGCGGCAGGGCGCTGATGCGTCGGGTCCCGTTGCGGCTGATCACCCGGATCGCGGCGACGGTGATGCTGATCATGGCGACCCTGAGCTTCTGGGAGGCGATCACCGGCTGAGGCCGTCACCCGCGCGCCGCGTCGCCCGGCCGGATCCGTTCCGGGGCGGGCGACGCGGCGCGTTCGGGGACGGTGGGCGGCGAGTGGGGGAGTGCCGTCCGGCGCCGCGCACCCGGCGGGGTGGTGGGCGCGGGCGCCGGACGGGGTGGGTGGCCGGACCCGGTGAACGAGTGGGTCCGGTGGGGGTGGGGCCTTCGGCGGGCGTGGTTCAGGGGGCGACCGGGCCGGGGTCGATCAGGACGCGCAGGCCGCCGGTGCCGTCCGGCTCCACCCGGACGCCGGTCAGGTCCGGGAGGGCCGGGTCGGCGCCGAGGGCGGCGGTGCCGGTGCCGACCCCGATCACCCGCATGCCGGCGGCGAGGCCGGCCCGGACGCCGGCGGGGGAGTCCTCGAACACCACGCAGTCGGTCGGTTCCACGCCCAGGGCCGCGGCGGCCTTCAGGAAGCCCTCCGGGTCCGGCTTGCTCGCCCCCACCGACTCGGCGGTGATCCGCAGGTCCGGCACGCGCAGCCCGGCGGCTCCCATGCGGGCGGTCGCCAGGGGGACGTCCGCCGAGGTGACCAGGGCGTGCGGCAGGTCCTCCAGTGCGGCCAGCAGCGCGGCGGCGCCGGGGATGGCGACAACCCCGTCGAGGTCGGCGGTCTCCAACTCCAGCAGGCGGCGGTTCTCGGCGTGGTTGATCTCCATGGGCCGGTCCGGGAGGAGTTCGGCCATGGTCGAGTACCCCTGGCGGCCGTGCGCGACGGCGATCACCCGCTCCGGGTCCAGCTCGTGCTCGCGGGCCCATTCGCGCCACACCCGTTCCACCGCGGCCCCGGAGTCGACGAGGGTGCCGTCCATGTCGAGCAGGACGGCGCGGGCGGGCAGCGCCAGGGGCGCGGAAGCCCCGGGCACGGTGGGGGACTGCGGCACGGAAGATCCTCCGGGTGGTGCGGGCCCGTCGTCGGGGACGGGGTGGAACGGGTGCGGCGGGACCGGGCGCCGGGGCGTTCCCGGGCCGGCGCGTCCGCCGGGTCGATCCACGGTGACAGAGCGGCCCCGCCCGCTCGTGGTCGGGGTGCGGGCGGAACCACTTTGTTTCTCCACCATACAAAAAGGGGGTCGCCCACACCACCCCCCGGGGGGAACTTCCGGGGGTATTGAGGGGAACGGGTCGTGGAGGACCGGAAAAGGCCCCGGTGGAGGCCCGGCCGGTCCCGGACGATCCGCCGGCCGTGCCCGAACGGCCCCGGGCCCCGGCCGCGTTCGCGGAGCGGGCACCACTCTTCCGTCTCCCCCGTGAAACGTCCCCCGCGAACGCCGTGCGCGGCACCGCCGTTCCGCACGGAGCCGGGCCCCGGAGGTCGACGCACGGGTCGTCACCACCCGGGACGGGTCATCCGTGCCCCGGTTCGCCGACGACGGTCGGCACGGCGCCGGCCGCGATCGTCCGGTCCGGGGCGGCGGGCAACACGCCCGGCGACGGACCCGTCGTGGTCACCGCCGGATCCCCCGGAGGAGGGAGGGGGGTCGCACCCACCGGGAGGCCCCGTCCCCCGGCGGTCACGCGGAGGACGGGGGCACCCGCCCGCTCCCGGAGGGGAGTCGACGGGTGCGGACGTTCCGTCATGGTTCGCCCCGGCGTGTCCCGGGAGACATCCCGTGTGGCGTCGGCCGACCCCGTGTGTCCGCCGAACGAGTGTGGCATCATCGCACCGCTGTCGAGTGCCAGGGGAGGGCGCCGTGGACCAGGGGACATCCTGCACCGCGTGCGGCGGATCCGCCGGCGGGGGCGAGGGGGCGGTCTGCGACTGCCGTGCCGAGCGACCCGTCGCGGTGTCGGCCGGGCCCGACCCGACACCTCCTGCCGAGGACCCGCGCACGGTGGTCATCCGCCCGGTCGCGGTGATCGTGTCCGACTCGCCCACCGAGGTGCCGCAGGGACGGTTGATCCGTCCGGTGCGCCCGCCGGAGCGCGGACCGAACCCCGGTGACGTGGCGATGTTCACCGAGACCGCGCCGCTGCCCCGCGTGGTGGCCGGTGAACTCGCCCCGCCGCCCGCCGCCGACGCGCCGGGGAGCGGAGCCCTCGAACGGCGCGCCTCCGCCC
>NZ_VKHS01000029.1 GCF_014141525.1 Streptomyces calidiresistens | reverse complement strand
CACCCACCCCGCCCGCCGAGGCGGCCAGGACCGCCGTACCCACCGCCGCCGCGCTCCAGGCCGAGCCGACGGCCACCGGACGGACCAGCAGGGCGGGCCCGGCGAAGAACATCGGGAACCACACCATCGCCGGTGCCGAGTTCGTCGGCAGCGCCCCGGTCCGCAGCAACCCCGCCCCCACCAGCAGACCGAGCAGGGTCAGGACGGCGAAGAGCGCGAAGAGGCGGTCCGGGCGGGGCCCGTGACCCAGGTAGTGGTTCAGCCCGTCGCGGCTCAGCATCAGGTTCACCGCGGCGTGCGCGCCGCCGACGACCAGCAGCAGCGCGGCCGGCAGGGGGTCGACCCCCGGTCCCATGCCCACCACCCACAGGAGGATCAGCCCGACCTCCATGACGGCGAAGAAGTAGATCGCCCAGCGGGTGTACTGGTGGAAGCGGACGCCTCCGCTGGAGCGGCGGAACCGGTGGACCGGGGCCAGCGGCTCCAGCGTCGGCCATCTGCGCGTCACGGGTGCGGCTCTCCTCGCGGGGCCCCGGGGGGCGGGGCGCTGTCGGGTACTGCGGTTCGGTGCCCCACCGGCCGGGGTCGGCCGGTCAGGCGCGGGGGTCCCAGCGGAACCACCGGCGTACAGCAAACACCGCCACACCGGTCCACACCAGCGCGATCGCCAGGGCGCGCAGCACGTCGGTGCCCTCGAGGGTGCCCAGCCAGCCGCCGCGCACCAGCTCGATGACGGGTGTCATCGGCAGGAAGCGGAAGATGTCGGCCATCGTGTCCGGCAGCGTCTCCAGCGGCACGATCAACCCCGAGGCGAAGGCGGAGACCATGAACAGCGGCAGCGCGGTGATCTGCGCGCTCTCCACGGTGCGGGTGAAGGCGGCGGTGACGGCGGCCAGCAGCACCATCAGCGCCGGGCCGAGCAGCAGCCCCAGGAGCAGGGTCACCGGCTGCTCGGGGAAGCCGATGTCCAGGGCGGCCGTGCCGATGCCCACCAGCAGCAGGCACTGGGCCAGGGCCAGCACGGCCGACGGGAGCGCGGCCCCGGCCAGGACCTCCCCGTCGGACAGCTCACCGGTGCGCAGCCGCTTGAGCACCCGCTCCTCGCGCCGGGCGACGTAGACGGAGATGACGTTGGAGTAGACGACGAACAGCAGGATCATGCCGATGCCGCCGGTGATCACGAGCGCCCCGACGCTCAGACCGACCTCGGCCAGGTCCATCTCCCGGCTCACCGAGTAGGTCGCGGCGGCCATGAAGAACGGCATGATCAGCGCCATCATCAGGGCCGTGCGGTTGCGCAGCAGCAGGGTCAGCTCGGCGCGGCCGATGGAGCCCATGCGGCGCAGCGCGGCGGGGTCGGGGAGGCCGAGCAGCCGACGGGCGGTGCGGGCGCCGGCCTTCGGCGGCGCGGGCGGCGGCGCGGGGGTGGTGTCGTGGCCGCCGGGTGCCGCGGGGCCGGTCGTGGCGGCGCGGGTGTCGGCGGTGCGGGTGTCGGTGGCGCGGGATGAGACGGTCACGGTGGTCGCCCCCTTCGTGGTGCGTGGTGCGTGGTGTCGGGTGGGTGCCGATGTCCCGGCGCGGTGCGCGCCGGGCGGGAGCCCCGGCCGCGGTGCCGGGCGGACGCCGGCGGGTGTGCGATGCGTCACCCGGGAGGGGTCAGGCGCCCGCCCCGACCGGTTCGGCGTGCGTCGCGCCCGCCTCCCCGGCCCCGGCGTCGCTCTCGGCGATCCGCAGGAACGCCTCCTCCAGGGAGGCGGAGCGGGCGTCCAGGCCGGTCAGCTCCACGTCCCGTTCGCGGGCCCACAGCAGCAGGTCGGTCAGGTCCCGCTGGAGGCTCCGGCTGCGCACCTCCACGGTGCGGGGGTCGGTGGGGTCGGGGACGACCTCGCCGATGCCGGCGGGCAGCTCCCCGGCGTCGAGTCCGGCGGGCAGGGTGAAGCGGATCCGGGAGGGCTGGGCGGCGCGGACCTCGTCCGGGGTGCCGGCCAGCACGATCCGTCCGGCCCGCATGATGGCCAGTCGGTCGGCCAGGGTCTCGGCCTCCTCCAGGTAGTGCGTGGTGAGCACCACGGTGGTGCCGCCCGCGCGCAGGGCGCGGACCAGCTCCCGGGTGCGCTGCCGTGCCTCGGGGTCCAGGCCGGTGGTCGGCTCGTCGAGGAAGAGGATCTCGGGGCGGCCGACCAGCGCCATGGCCAGGTCCAGTCGGCGGCGCTCGCCGCCGGAGAGCTGCTTGACGCGGACCTTCGCCCGGTGCTCCAGGCCGACCATCTCCAGGGCCTCGCCCACCGGCCGGGCGCCGGTGGTGCAGCCGGCCCACATCCGGGCGGTCTCGGTCACGGTGAGGTCGGAGGGGAAGCCGCCCTCCTGGAGCATGATGCCGATCCGCGGGCGGACCAGGGCGCGCTCGCGGTACGGGTCGTGCCCCAGCACGCGGATCCGTCCGTCGGTGGGGGCGGCCAGGCCCTCCAGCAGCTCCACGGTGGAGGTCTTGC
The DNA here is from genome assembly GCF_014141525.1 of Streptomyces calidiresistens. Classification (GTDB taxonomy): domain Bacteria; phylum Actinomycetota; class Actinomycetes; order Streptomycetales; family Streptomycetaceae; genus Streptomyces; species Streptomyces calidiresistens. The sequence continues at coordinate 15,788 of NZ_VKHS01000029.1, read as the reverse complement.
CGGCGCCGTTGGTGCCCAGCAGGGCGAACACCTCCCCCCTGCGCACGGTGAAGTCCATGCCCCGGACGGCCTCGAAGCCGTCGGGGCCCGCCGGTCCGTAGCGCCGGCGCAGGCCGGTCACCTCGATCACGTTCTCCCGCTCGTTCATGTCCCCAGCCTCCCCGCGGGCGGGGGCCGGCGGCAGTGCCCGCTGTCATCGACCCGTATGACAAATGTCAGGCCGAGCGGGGGCGGAACAGCCGGCCGGGCGCGGGGACGGTCATCGGAATCGCCCGGATGTGATCACCGGGAACGGGGCGTACCGGAAAACCGTGCCGGTTCGCGCGGGCGCACAACGCGACGGGCCCGATTTCCCCGGAGGGAAATCGGGCCCGTTCACCGGAGCGGACGACCGGGTTCGAACCGGCGACCTCAACCTTGGCAAGGTTGCGCTCTACCAGCTGAGCTACGTCCGCGAAGCGTCGAAGGAGGAGAGTGGACCATCGGCCCGATCCCGATGTTCGGTGGGAAAGAGGGGGTCAACCCCTTCCTCCGACTTTTCGACCGATCCACCCGGCCTCCCCGCGAGGAGGAGGACACGGTCGGTATCGACGGAGCGGGTGACAGGAATCGCACACTGCGCCTCCCCTTTGGAAAAGGGGCGCTCTACTACTGAGCTACACCCGCGCGACCGGTGGGGTTTCGCCGTTTCCGGCTTCGCCCCTCGGCGTGCTCCAGACTCTAGCCGATCACCCGGGGTGCCTGGCAAGTCGGCTCCCCCGGGTGGTCAACCGGCGCCTCAGTGGGCCGCGTTGAAGGCGTCGTAGACCTTCTTGGGGATCCGACCGCGGGCGGGGACCTCCATGCCGTTGGACTCGGCCCAGGCGCGCACCGTCTTGGGGTCGGGGGCGACCGGCAGGTGACGGTAGGACTTTCCGGACTTGGTCTGCTTGCGTCCGGACTCCACGAAGGGGGCCAGGGCATCGCGCAGCCTGCGAGCGTTCTCCGTGTTCAGGTCGATCTCGTAGGACTTGCCGTCGAGTCCGAAGGTGACCGTTTCTGCGGCCTCCCCGCCGTCGAGGTCGTCGGAGAGCGTGACCACTACCTGCTGAGCCACGATTTATCGGTCCTTTCGGAATGATCGTCCCCCGGTTCGCCGGAACGGTCTCCGGGGGTTCCCGATCAGATGGATGGATAGGCTGCCGACCGGGATGAACACGTCGTCCTCCGTCGTGTTCGCCGTTCCCGGGGGACCGCCCCGCAATCGCGACGCCGACCCGATGTTTTCGGTCCCGACGCGCCTCCCGGGCGGTGCCATACCTTCCTTTTATCATTATCCGGCGCGTTTTTCTTCCCCGATACCCCACCGTGACCCGGGAGTACGGGACGGGAGTTCCCGGAAGTGTGGTCGGAAGCCGGCGGTGTCCGATATCTACCCGTGTAGATTTCGATGCCCGGTACGCTGAGGCGTGCAGCGTCAAGCACTTACCTCACCGGGAGTACCAGTGGCTCGCGTCGTCATCGACGTCATGCTCAAGCCGGAGATCCTCGACCCCCAGGGCCAGGCGGTGCAGCGCGCGCTGCCCCGTCTCGGCTTCGACGGCGTCGCCGATGTCCGGCAGGGCAAGCGCTTCGAACTCGAACTCGAAGGCCCCGCCGACGAGGCCGCCCTCGCCCGTGTGCGCGAGATGGCCGAGACCTTCCTCGCCAACACCGTCATCGAGGACTTCACCGTGCGTGTCGAGGAGTCCACGGCCCCCGCCGACACCGCCGGAACCGGGGGCACCCGATGACCGCCCGGATCGGCGTCGTCACCTTCCCCGGCTCCCTCGACGACCGGGACGCCGCCCGCGCCGTCCGCCTCGCCGGCGCCGAGCCCGTCGCCCTGTGGCACCGCGACACCGACCTGCGGGACGTGGACGCGGTCATCCTCCCCGGCGGCTTCTCCTACGGCGACTACCTGCGCTGCGGCGCCATCGCCCGCTTCTCCCCGGTGATGGGCACCGTCATCGAGCGGGCCCGGGCCGGCCTGCCCGTCCTCGGCATCTGCAACGGCTTCCAGGTGCTGTGCGAGGCGCACCTGCTGCCCGGCGCCCTGACCCGCAACGACCACCTGCACTTCATCTGCCGCGACCAGCGCCTGCGGGTGGAGAACGCCGACACCGCCTGGACCCGCGACTACACCGCCGGCCAGGAGATCACCATCCCGCTGAAGAACGGCGAGGGCGGCTACGTCGCCGACGAGCACACCCTCGACGAGCTGGAGGGCGAGGGCCGGGTCGTCTTCCGCTACCTGGACCTCAACCCCAACGGCTCCCGTCGCGACATCGCCGGGATCACCAACGCGGCCGGCAACGTCGTCGGCCTCATGCCCCACCCCGAGCACGCCGTCGAGGACCTGACCGGATCCGGCACCGACGGACTCGGCTTCTTCACCTCGGCCGTCAAGAATCTGGTTGGCATCGCATGAGCCCCCTCACCCCCCTGGACACCGTCGAGCACGCCGCCAAGTCCCCGGACTCGCCCCAGCCCTGGGCCGAACTCGGCCTCAAGGAGGACGAGTACGAGCGCATCCGGGAGATCCTCGGCCGCCGGCCCACCGGCGCCGAGCTGGCCATGTACTCGGTCATGTGGTCCGAGCACTGCTCCTACAAGTCCAGCAAGGTCCACCTGCGGCAGTTCGGCGAGAAGGCCCCCGAGACCGACGCCCTGCTGGTGGGCATCGGCGAGAACGCCGGCGTCGTGGACATCGGCCAGGGCTACGCCGTCACCTTCAAGGTGGAGTCCCACAACCACCCCTCGTACATCGAGCCCCACCAGGGCGCGGCCACCGGCATCGGCGGCATCGTCCGGGACATCCTCGCGATGGGCGCCCGACCGGTCGCCGTGATGGACCCGCTGCGCTTCGGCGCCGCCGACCACCCCGACACCCGCCGCGTCCTGCCCGGCGTGGTCGCGGGCATCGGCGGCTACGGCAACTGCCTGGGCCTGCCCAACATCGGCGGCGAGGTCGTCTTCGACGACTGCTACCAGGGCAACCCGCTGGTCAACGCCCTGTGCGTGGGCGTGATGAAGCACGAGGACATCCACCTCGCCAAGGCGTCGGGCACCGGCAACAAGGTCATCCTCTACGGCGCCCGCACCGGCGGCGACGGCATCGGCGGCGTCTCCGTGCTCGCCTCCGAGACCTTCGACGCCGAGGGCCCCGCCAAGCGGCCCGCCGTCCAGGTCGGCGACCCCTTCCAGGAGAAGCTCCTCATCGAGTGCACCCTGGAGATCTTCGCCGAGGACCTCGTCACCGGCATCCAGGACCTCGGCGGCGCCGGCCTGTCCTGCGCCACCTCCGAGCTGGCCTCCGCCGGCTCCGGCGGCATGCGCGTGGAGCTGGACACCGTTCCGCTGCGCGACTCCTCGCTCTCCCCCGAGGAGATCCTCATGAGCGAGTCGCAGGAGCGCATGTGCGCGATCGTGGAGCCGGGGAAGGTCGAGCGCTTCCTGGAGATCTGCGAGAAGTGGGACGTGATCGCCACCGTCATCGGTGAGGTCACCGACGGCGACCGGCTGGAGATCTTCTGGCACGGCGAGCGGATCGTGGACGTGCCGCCGCGCACCGTCGCCCACGAGGGCCCGGTCTACCACCGGCCGATCGCCCGCCCGCAGTGGCAGGACGCCCTGATCGCCGACGACCCGGCCGCGCTGGCCCGGCCGGCCAACGGCGAGGAGCTGCGCGAGCAGGTGCTGCGCCTGGTCTCCTCGCCCAACCAGGCGTCCAAGGCGTGGATCACCGACCAGTACGACCGGTACGTGCTGGGCAACACCGTCCTCGCCCAGCCGGAGGACTCCGGGATGATCCGCGTCGACGAGGAGACCAACCTCGGCGTCGCGGTCGCCACCGACGGCAACGGCCGCTACGCCAAGCTCGATCCCTACACGGGGGCGCAGCTGGCGCTGGCCGAGTCCTACCGCAACGTCGCCGCCGCCGGGGCCCGCCCGCTGGCCGTCACCGACTGCCTCAACTTCGGTTCTCCCGAGGACCCGGGCGTCATGTGGCAGTTCGCCGAGGCCTGTCGCGGCCTCGCCGACGCCTGCCGACAGCTCGGCACCCCGGTGACCGGCGGCAACGTCTCCCTCTACAACCAGACCGGCGAGACCGCCATCCACCCCACCCCGGTGGTCGGCGTCCTCGGCGTCATCGACGACGTCACCCGCCGCACCCCGATCGCCTTCCGGGAGGAGGGGCAGCTGCTCTACCTGCTCGGCGAGACCGCCGAGGAGTTCGGCGGCTCCGCCTGGGCGCAGGTGATCCACGACCACCTCGGCGGTGTGCCGCCGAGGGTGGACCTGGAGCGGGAGCGGCTGCTCGCCGACATCCTGATCAACGCCTCCCGGGACGGCATGATCGACGCCGCGCACGACCTCTCGGACGGCGGGCTGATCCAGGCCGTCGTCGAGTCCTGCCTGCGCGGCGGACGCGGCGCCCGCCTGGTGGTGCCCGAGGGCCTGGACGCCTTCACCTTCCTGTTCTCCGAGTCGGCGGGACGGGCCGTGGTGGCCGTGCCGCGCTCGGAGGAGGTCCGCTTCAACGACATGTGCGGCGCCCGGGGCCTGCCCGTCACCCGTGTCGGTGTCGTGGACGGCGACACCATCGAGGTGCAGGGGGCCTTCACGCTGCCGCTGGCCGAGGTGCGCGCCGCGCACGAGCGGACCCTGCCGGAGCTGTTCGGCTGACCGGCCGGGCCCCGGGGCTCCCACCGGCCCCGAACGCGCGTCGGCGGCCCACCCCCGGGCGGGGGTGGGCCGCCGACGCGCGCGGACCGGAGGGGACGACCGCCCGGGTCAGACCCGGGTGCCGTCGGACTCGCCGGCGGAGAGCCGGTCGAGCTGGTGGTAGATCTTGGACTTGAACAGCTCCGGGTCGGGGACGTGCCGCAGCACCATCTTCCCCTGCTCGGAGGCGGACTGGACGTTCAGCGTCCCGTACCGCATGATCCGCTCCCACAGGTTGACGCTGTAGGAGACGTCGTTGACCCGGGAGAGCGGGATGCTGCGCCCGGCCTTGGTGATGAACCCCATCCGCTTGTGCAGGCGCTTGGTGGTCAACACGTAGACGGTGGAGCGCCACTGGAGCATGGGGATCAACCAGACCCAGCAGGCGGCGACCGCGCCGGCGCCGATGACCACCCACATGGCGGTGTCGTACCACTGCTCCTCCGAGGGGAGGAACCACAGCACGGCCCCGGTGACGGCGGCCACCACGCACAGCATCAGGAATTCGCTGACCAGCGTGGTCCAGTGCTGGCGCGTCCAGTAGAGCAACTCCTCGTCCTCGCCGAGGTAGCGGTCCGCGATAGGCATGGGCGCATCCTGGCACATCGACGCCGGTCGGGGGAGTGCGGTCGGCGCTCCGTCGCCGTACTGTTCCCGGGCCGTACCGAGCCGTGTCCCCGCGGGTCGGTCCGTGCCCTCCCCTGCCGCTCCGGGCCGCCGACCCCCGGGGCTCCGGAGCCCGGTGTCACGGAGGTGCCGGGTGCGTCGGCCCGGGGCCCCGGATACCGGTGTGGACGGGGCGATAACCACCGCGTCAGGCCGTAAGCTCCAGACATGTCCACAGTCCGTCGCAAGCCTCGTACCCACCGGCCCGACCGGGTCCGGGACGCCCTGCTGGCCCAGGTGGAATTCCTGCGCCTGGCGGTGGACGGGCTCACGCCGGGACAGTTCGACCGGGAGACCGGACTGCCCGGCTGGGAGGTCCGACACCTCGTCGCCCACCTCGTGCGTCAGATCGACTCCCTGCCCCGGCTGTTGGCCGAGCCCGCGCCCCCCGGCAACCGCCCGGCCTGCGACGTGTCGGGCTGGGTGCTGTCCACCGGGTCCCGGGCGAAGCGGCTGGACGAGGAGGCCCGTCGCGACGCCGCCGCCATCGGGGACCTCGCGGCGGCCCTGCGCGGGGCGGCGGAGGAACTGGAGTCGGTGATCGAGACCGGCATCCGCGAGGACGTGCTGCTGCCGGTGCCCTTCGGCTCGATGCGGGCCCTGGACTTCACCGTGACCCGGCTGGTGGAGACCGTGGTGCACGCCGACGACCTCACCCGGGCACTGGGCTCGCCCGTGCGGTTGGACCGGATGGCGCTGGCCACGACGGTGCGGGTGCTGGCCGACGCGGTGGCGGACAGGGCCCCCGGGTCCTCCACCGAGGTGCGGATCCCACCCTTCGCCGTGGTGCAGTGCCTCGCCGGCCCCCGGCACACCCGGGGGACCCCGCCGAACGTCGTGGAGACCGACCCGATCACCTGGATGCGGCTGGCGTCCGGCCGGGTGGCCTGGCGGCTCGCGGTGGCCACCGGACGGTTGAAGGCGAGCGGTGAACGGGCGGGCTCCCTCGCCGACCACCTTCCCGTCCTGGGCTGACCCGGTCCCTCCCGCGGGACCTCCCGTCCGGGGCCCGCCGGTGCCGCGCCCCCGCGTCCGGGTCCGAAACCGGGCGCACGCCGACCCGTGCCCGCCTCCCGGCGCGCGAAGGGGGCGCACGAGGGCGGGGAAACGGTGATTCCGGTCTCATTCCCCGCGCTGCGTCGCAGGTGGGAGAGGGGGCCCGACGGTCGGGGCGGTCCGCGGGGATTCGGTACCGTCGCCCGGCCGGCCTAGACTCGAAGGCGTGCCAGGTGATGGACGACTCAGTCACGACCTCAACCCCGGCGAGAAGGGCCCGCGGGACGCCTGTGGCGTCTTCGGCGTCTGGGCCCCCGGCGAGGAGGTCGCCAAGCTCAGCTACTTCGGGTTGTACGCCCTGCAACACCGCGGCCAGGAGTCCGCGGGCATCGCCGTGAGCGACGGCTCCAAGATCCTCGTCTTCAAGGACATGGGACTGGTCTCCCAGGTCTTCGACGAGACCTCCCTCGGCTCGCTGCGGGGCCACATCGCGGTGGGGCACACCCGGTACTCCACCACCGGCTCCCCGACCTGGGAGAACGCCCAGCCCACCTTCCGGGCGACCGGCCACGGCTCGATCGCCCTGGGCCACAACGGCAATCTGGTCAACACCGCCGACCTCGCCGCCATGGTCGAGGAGCTCCCCGGCGCGGCCAAGGGCTCCCGCAACCGGGTCACCGTCACCAACGACACCGACCTGGTGACCACCCTGCTCGCCGGGCAGATCGCCCCCGACGGCACCCCGCTGACCGTCGAGCAGGCCGCCCCCGAGGTCCTGGGGAAGGCGCGCGGCGCCTTCAGCTTCGTCTTCATGGACGAGACCACCCTCTACGCCGCCCGCGACCCGCAGGGCTTCCGCCCGCTGGTCCTCGGCCGGCTGGAGCGCGGCTGGGTCGTCGCCTCCGAGACCGCCGCCCTGGACATCGTCGGCGCCTCCCGGGTCCGCGAGGTCGAGCCGGGCGAGTTGATCGCCATCGACGAGAACGGCCTGCGCAGCTCCCGATTCGCGGAAGCGAAGCCCAGTGGCTGCGTCTTCGAGTACGTGTACCTGGCCCGCCCCGACACCGACATCGCGGGCCGCAACGTCCATCTCTCCCGGGTGGAGATGGGCCGCCGGCTCGCCGCCGAGGCCCCCGCCGACGCCGACCTGGTGATCGCCACCCCCGAGTCCGGGACCCCCGCCGCCATCGGTTACGCCGAGGCCAGCGGCATCCCCTACGGCTCCGGCCTGGTGAAGAACTCCTACGTCGGCCGCACCTTCATCCAGCCCAGCCAGACCATCCGTCAGCTCGGCATCCGTCTCAAGCTCAACCCGCTGCGCGAGGTCATCCGCGGCAAGCGCCTGGTCGTCGTGGACGACTCGATCGTGCGCGGCAACACCCAGCGCGCCCTGGTGCGGATGCTCCGCGAGGCCGGGGCCGCCGAGGTGCACGTGCGGATCAGCTCCCCGCCCATCAAGTGGCCCTGCTTCTTCGGCATCGACTTCGCCACCCGGGCCGAGCTGATCGCCAACGGCCTGGGCGTCGAGGAGATCGGGGCCTCCCTGGGGGCCGACTCCCTGGCCTACATCTCGATCGACGGGATGATCGAGTCCACCACCATCGCCAAGCCCAACCTCTGCCGGGCCTGCTTCGACGGCGAGTACCCCGTCGAGCTGCCCGACCCGGAGCGGCTGGGCAAGAACCTGCTGGAAACGGCCTCGCCGAACGCCGGCGGGAGTCCGGGCCCCGGCACGGACCCGGTCGCCGACGGTCCGCTGACCGACCCCGACGGGGTGCGCTCGGCGACCGCCGGGGTGGGTGCCGGGGACGCGCTGCGCCGCCCGTGACGCCCGGCCGTCCGGCGTCCCGCCCCAGGGCGCCCGACGCCCCGGGCGCCGGACCCTCCGGCATCCGGCGCACCGGCCGGCGAACCACCCGGCGAACCACATCCAGCGAAGAGGTCGAAGAGACACCGTGAAGGACAGTTCCCCCACCCCCGAGGCCGCCTCCTACGCCGCCGCGGGCGTCGACATCGAGGCCGGCGACACCGCCGTCGAGCTGATGAAGAAGTGGGTGGCCCGCGCCCAGCGCCCGGAGAGCGTCGGTGGCCTCGGCGGCTTCGCCGGCCTCTTCGACGCCTCCGCGCTGCGCGACTACCGTCGCCCCCTGCTCGCCTCCGCCACGGACGGTGTCGGCACCAAGGTCGCGATCGCCCAGCGCATGGACGTGCACGACACCATCGGCCGGGACCTGGTCGCGATGGTCGTCGACGACCTCGTGGTGTGCGGGGCCGAGCCGCTCTTCATGACCGACTACGTCTGCGTGGGCAAGGTCGTGCCCGAGCGGGTCGCGGCCATCGTCAAGGGCATCGCCGAGGGCTGCGCCCTGGCGGGCTGCGCCCTGGTCGGCGGCGAGACCGCCGAGCACCCCGGGCTGCTGGGCCCGGAGGAGTACGACGTGGCGGGCGCCGCCACCGGTGTCGTCGAGGCCGACGAACTGCTGGGCGCCGAGCGGGTGCGGGCCGGCGACGTGCTCATCGGCATGGCCTCCTCCGGTCTGCACTCCAACGGCTACTCGCTGGTGCGGCACGTGCTGCTGGAGCGCGCCGGTTGGGAGCTGGACCGGGACGTGCCCGAGCTGGGGCGCACCCTGGGGGAGGAGCTGCTGGAGCCCACCCGGATCTACGCCCTGGACTGCCTGGACCTCATCCGCACCCCCGACGCCGGGGTGCGGGCGCTGTCCCACATCACGGGCGGCGGCCTGGCCGCCAACCTGGCCCGGGTGATCCCGGACGGCCTGCGCGCCGAGCCGGACCGCGCGACCTGGACCCCCGCGCCGATCTTCTCCCTGGTCGGGGCGGAGGGCCGGATGGAGCGGGCGGAACTGGAGCGGACCCTGAACATGGGCGTCGGCATGGTCGCGGTGGTGGCACCGGGGTCGGTGGACACCGCGCTGTCGGCGCTGGCCGCGCGCGGGGTGGGGGCCTGGACCCTGGGACGCGTGGTGGAGGCCGGGGACGGCGACTCCGGGGCCCGACTGATCGGCGATCATCCCGCGTGATCCGCCCGACCCCCGCGGGTTCCCCGGCCCGGGCCCTCCGACCGGGTTCCGGGGGCCCCGCCGCGGCGGGGGGAGCCGGACAGCACGATAACCGGTCCGGCTGGGGCCGGACCGGCGGTCGTGCCGTGCGGGAGGTGATGGAGCACCGGCGGGGAACGGTGGAGCGACGGGACGTCACCGAATGTGACGCATGTCGCGACCGGGTCGCCGGGGGACGGTTCCGGTGCCGGGGCGCCGGGCGCGTCGGGATCAGCGGCGGCGCTGTCCCGACGGCGGGTTGTCCTCGTCCGCCTCGTCGTCGTCGGTCTCGTTGTACATCTGCGCGTAGCGCGCGTACGGGTCGTTCTCCAACTCGTCGTCCTCGAAGCGGTCGCCGTTCGGCGACCCGCTCGGAGTGGAAGCACCCAGCTCTTCGGCAAGTCGTGACAGATCGGTCCCACCGCTGTTGTACTTCAGCTGGCGGGCGACCTTCGTCTGCTTGGCCTTGGCCCGGCCGCGCCCCATTGGCTCGACCCCCTCAACGTAGGGGCTCACCGGCCCCGGAGTTGTCGACATGCGTTCATGACACGGAGTGGGTCCGGTAGAGCCCGACCCACCGGACTTCAACGGTACCCGCTTCCCGGAGCCTACGGTACGCCGTCCACGGGACACGCGACGCCGACATCCGTCCCCGGCGGGGATTCCCCGCTGGTCAGATGCGATTTTACCGTCTTTCCGGATGGAATCGGGACGGGCGACGTGACATGTCTTACGCGAGCGCGGTCCCGGGCCGGTCGGCGCCGGCGGCGCGGGCGGGCGTGTCGGCGGTCGGGCGACCGGCCGGAGGAGGTGCCCCCGGTCCGGCCGGCCGCCCGGTGCGGGTCAGCGCCCCGCGGCCATCCGCTGCTCGGCGATCCGGTCGGCGGCGGTCACCGGCGGCACGTCCTCGCGCTCGGCCAGCCGGAAGATCTCCAGCGTCGTGTCGTGGATCCGGGCCGCTTGCTTCTTCGCACGTGCGAAGTCGAAACCGCGGAGTTCGTCGGCCACCTGGATCACCCCGCCGGAGTTCACCACGTAGTCCGGGGCGTACAGCACGCCGCGGGCGGCGAGGTCCTTGCCGATGCCCGGGTGGGCCAGCTGGTTGTTGGCCGCGCCGCACACCACCGAGGCGGTCAGCGCGGGCACGGTCGCGTCGTTCAGGGCCCCGCCCAGCGCGCACGGCGCGTACACGTCCAGGTTCGGGATGCGGATCAGCTCGTCCGCGTCGGCCACCGCGACGACGTCCGGGTGCGCGGCGCGGACCCGCTCGACGGCCTCCGGACGCACGTCGGTGACGAACACCTCCGCCCCGGCCTCCACCAGGTGGTCGACCAGCAGGTGTCCGACCTTGCCGACGCCCGCGACCGCCACCCGGCGCCCGGCCGGGTCGGCGGTGCCCCAGCGGTACTCGGAGGCGGCCCGCATGCCCTGGAACACACCGAAGGCGGTGAGCACCGAGGAGTCGCCGGCGCCGCCGTTCTCCGGGGACCGACCGGTGGTCCACCGGCAGGTCCGCGCGACGACGTCCATGTCCTGCACGTAGGTGCCCACGTCGCAGGCGGTCACGTACCGGCCGCCCAGGGAGTCCACGAAGCGGCCGTAGGCCAGCAGCAGTTCCTCGCTCTTGTCCTGCGCCGGGTCCCCGATGATCACGGCCTTGCCGCCGCCGTGGGCGAGGCCGGCCAGGGCGTTCTTGTAGCTCATCCCGCGCGCCAGGTTCAGGGCGTCGTGCAGCGCGGCGGCCTCCGGGCGGGCCTCGCCGGGGTAGGCGTGGAAACGGGTGCCGCCCAGGGCCGGGCCCAGGGCGGTGGAGTGGATCGCGATGACGGCCCGCAGGCCGCTGTCCCGGTCCTGGCAGAGCACGACCTGCTCGTGCCCGCCCTCGGTCTCGGAGCGGAAGAGGATGTCGAGCACATCGACATCCCCGGAGTGGGGGAGGTCGCCCCTGCCGGTGGTGACCGGGCTCCGGGGGGTGCCGCCGGGGGACTCGGGGGTCTGCGCGCCGACGACGCTGTCGGCGGGACGTACATCAGCCACGGTGGTGACTCCTGTAGGTCGGGAGAGATGCCCTCCTGCGGGTGGGGAGGGCCGGTTGTCACGACTGTACGGCGCGTCCTCCCGCCGGGAGGCCACAACTTTGTCACAGCCCCCGGATCGCCGCCCGCACCGCCCGCCCCGGGCCGGTTCCGACCGGGACCCGACTCCCGACCCGGCCGATTCGCGCACTGGCCGGGAGGGGCGGGAGCCGCGATCATGGGGGCACCCGCGCCGTCCGGCGGGCGCGGGGCGCGACGGGACCCCGGACCGGCGTGCGGCGCCGGGCGCGCCCCGTGGCCGGAGCGGTGAGGAGGGTGCGTGGTGTCGAAGGTGCCGTACGCGGCCTACCTGAGGGTGTACGAGCCCCTGACGGCCTTCCCCGAGCCGGAGCGCGCGTACTGGACGGCCTACGCCAAGCGGGACCGCCTGCCCGACGAGCAGGACGAGATCCGGCTCGCCCTCGCCGGGACGGTGGCCGTGCCACCGCGCGCGGCACCGGAGCGGGAGAGCGCCGACGCGTTCGTGACCACCCTCAACGGCGTGCTGTGCGTGTGCCCCTGGCGCACCCGGCTGCGCTCCTGGCTGGCCCTGTCCGAGGTGGACGGATGGATGATGCCGCCCTCGGTGCTGGACGCCGCGCTGCCGCCGGCGGCCCGGCGGCGGGCGGCGGCGGCCCGGGACCGGTGGCGCGAGCGGCACCCCGGGGCCCGCCCGTGGATCCGGTCGGCGCTGTGGCACGTGCCGGTGCGGTGGTTCGTCCTCTTCTCCGACGAGGAGCGGAAGTTGACGCCCGCCTCGCCGGGCCGGGCGCCCCGCCTGCGGTACCGCACGCCGATGGTGCAGGCCCGGCGCCGGGTGGCGCGGGCCCTGCGCACGGTGCGCGGGGAGTTGCCGGACGGGCCGCTGGAGGACGCGCTGGTGGACGTGGGCCGCTGGCTGGAGGAGTTCCACCCGCGTTCGTTGGTCGAACTGGACTACGGCGGATTGGTGCATACGATATCCGCGGAACGGTTGGCCGAGGATCACTCGGCGGCCGATGTGAACTCGGCGCTGGCCGCTCTGGCGGCCGGGGAACTCGAGCGCGCGGACGCCCTGTACGAGGAGTTGACCGGACGCTGGCTCGAGATCCGTGAGCGGCAGTTCGCCAACTGAGCGTTCACCGACCGCCGATCGGTTGTCCGCACCGGCCCGTTCCCGGGCGGTCGGTGCGCGGGTCATCGGTGCCGGGGGCCGTCCCCGGGTGGTGCGGCGAGGGTGCCGATGGGCCCGGGTCCGGAGTCCCGGCCCCTCCGGGAGGTCGTGAAACGTCGTTTTCCGGACATTGTTGGCGATGTCCTCGGCAGGGAGGCGGGTGCGGTGCCCCGGGGGACTTCGGCCCACCCGGGGGGGTCCAAGGCCCCGGGGGGTGGAGCCCTTGGAGTGTCATCACCGGGACGAAAGCCACAAGTTGGCCCCAAGGGTGACGGATGGCACGGAAGGTATCGAGGGGGTCTCTTGCCTTCAAGTGCCTTCCTCGTGTCAAAATAGGACAAGGAGCCCCGGTGGGCTCCTTCTGTCCGCCGATGGGCGGATGGATCCGTATGGCACTCCTTGGCGGGATTCGTGGGACCTTGGTGTCGCATGACGGATGGTCACCCGTGGGTAACTGTCCGCTATGGGATGGTCCATCCGGCATCCGCCGAGGTTGGACCCCTCGGAGCGCAATTCCATCGGTTTGGTCGAGCAGGCTGGACGGATGGTGTAGTTGTAGTGCCGAGGACAAGCCGTTCGTCCTATAACCGACTCGACCCGCCTCACCTGATTTCGGGCAACGCGGGTCAAGGTGCAGAATTCAAGAGGAAAGAACCGTATTGGTTCGGTTCTCTCAAGGAGGCCGCTCATGACCGCTCGCACCCCTGATGCCGAGCCGCTGCTGACCCCGGCGGAGGTTGCCACCATGTTCCGCGTGGACCCCAAGACGGTCACACGCTGGGCGAAGGCGGGCAAGCTGACGTCGATCCGCACGCTCGGCGGGCACCGCCGCTATCGCGAGACGGAGGTGCGCGCGCTCCTCGCGGGCATTCCGCAGCAGCGCGGCGAGGCCTGAGCATCCCGCGCCACGCCCCGGCACCGACCGGGCGGCGGGGCCCCCACCCCGCACCAGCGCGAACCCCATCGCGCCGGACTCCGCCGAGTCCGGCGCGATTTTCGTGCGCCCGCGCACCCGGCGGCGCACCCGGCGGCGGTCCGGCGCGATGGGGGCCACCACTCCGCCCCGGCCCCCGGCACCCCCTCGGATTTTCCCGCCGGTTTCCCGGGTTCGCCGGTTTTCCCGGGAAAGGTGTGGCGGTCGGGAAATGGGGCAGGCGCCCACCCGCGGGAGAGGAATCCGGGCCGTTTCCGGGGCCGCGCGAGCGGCGGGGCGGCGCCGGGGAGGTGCCGCTTCCCGGGCCGGTGCAATGGCACATATGAAATGTGAGCCCTCCCGGGGCCGGGGATACGGACCCATCCGTCCGGGAAGTTCCGTGACTCCCGTCACATCGGCGTGCTCTTGCGATCCCCGATGATCTTGATGTAGTGGATGGGCCCGTTCCGCGTGGGCCCTTCACGATCGGGCGGGGTCCGACGGGCCGTCACCGGGCCCATACCCGGCAGGGTACTCCTCATGCCGGCCGGCGGAACCGGATCCTCCGGATTCGGTTCCGCTTCCCTTCGCCCGGCCTCCCCATCGCTTCCGCCCCCGCTCCGGGGACCCCGGGCCGGGGGGCGGGGAGACGCTCCGGAAGGCGCCGGCATCCGGGCCGCTCCGGCGCACGCCCCCGGCGGAACCCCTCCCCGGATCACGCCGCCCGGCGTCCGGGCGCGCGGGCCTTCGGGTCGGTGTCCGGGTATCCGGGCCCGTGGGTATCCGGGGGGCGTGGGTATCGGGGGGGCGTGGGTATCGGGGCACACGAAAACGGCGGACCATCCTCGGATGATCCGCCGTCGACGCGGTCCTGACGGGATTTGAACCCGCGGCCTCCACCTTGACAGGGTGGCGAGCACTCCAAACTGCTCCACAGGACCTCGCTCGAGACGAGACTCTACCCCGGGCGCGACACCCGGAGCCAATTCACCGAAAGCGACCGGAGCGGCACGCGCGGTCCCCGTTCGGGAGGGGGCCGGCCCATCGGCCGACCCGCCTCCCTCACGGCGTCGCCGCCTCCACCGCCTTGAGGATCCGCTTGTCCGACACCGGCCGGGCCGTCCCCAGGGCGTGCGCGAAGTAGCTGACCCGCAGCTCCTCGATCATCCACCGGATCTCCCGCACCGCCTCCGGCACCGGCCGCCCCTCCGGGAACCGCGCCCGCAGCCGCGCGTACTCCGCCAGCATCTCCCGCACCTTGGCCATCCGCGCCCGATCGCGCTCCGCCTGGTGCGGCATCTGCTGCAACCGTCGGTCCACCGCCGTCAGATACCGCATCAGGTCCGGCAACCGCCGCACCCCGTGCCGCGTGACGAACCCCGCCGGCGTCAACCACGCCAGCTGCTCGCGGACATCGGCCACCGCCGGCGCCAGCACCGGACTGCGCACCCCCGCCAGCCGCCGCTCGCACGCCTGCAACGCCGTCAACACCTCGCGCACCTGTCCCACCACACGCAGCGTCAGGTCCGTGATGTCCGCCCGCACCGAGTCGAACAGTTTCGTGAACCCCGCCTCGTCCCGGGGCGGCCCGCCGTGCGCCGCGATCAGGCGGTCCGCCGCCGCCGAGACGCAGTCCGCCAGCAGCGCCTGCACGTCCCCGTGCGGGGAGGAGGCCAGGGCCAGCTTCGCCGTGTTGTCCAGCTTCCGGGTCACGAACCGCGCCGGATCCGAGGGCAGTCGCAGCAGCACCAGCCGCCGCGTCCCGGCCCACATCGCCTCCGCGGCCTCCGCCTCCGTGTCGTACAGCCGCACGCCCACCGAGGCGCCCTCGTCGGCCAGCGCCGGATACGCCCGCACCGGCTGCCCGCCGCGCCGCGTCTCCACGAGCGTCGGCAGCTCCCCGACGCTCCACGAGGTCAACCCGGTGCGCCGCTCGATCGTCGGCCCCGCGGCGGCGCCGGCGTCGTCCCCGGAGCCCGGTGCCCCGGCGGCTTTCCCGCCGCGCCCCCCGCGACCCGGGCCGGTGACCGGGGTGTCCTCGAACGCGCGGTCGACCGCGGCCCGGGCACGGTCCCGCAGCCGGTCCCGCAGCGACTCCAGGTCCTTGTCCTCGGCGATCCCCCGCCCGGCGTCCCGACCGGTCGATCCGGTCCGGCCCCGGCCGGGCCCCCGGCCCCCCC
>NZ_VKHS01000289.1 GCF_014141525.1 Streptomyces calidiresistens | reverse complement strand
CGGTGGGGCGGTCGGCGGTCATCGGTCCTCCCCGGCGGGGTTCGGGTCGACGGTGCCCGGCGTGACGGTGAGCGGACGTCCGGTGAGGGCGAGGAAGGCGTCGTCCAGACCCGGCCGCTCCTCGCGGGTCTCCACCGTGACGACCCCGGCGCGGACCAGGGCCGCGCCCACCGTCCGGAGCGGGTCCCCCTCCCCCGTGACGGTCAGCCGTTCACCGGTGACCTCCACCGAGGAGATGCCCGGCAGCCGCTCCAGCGTCGTGACCGTCCCCGGGTCGAGCGGTTCGGCTGTGCGCCAGCGCACCCGCCGGCCGGGACAGGTCCGCTCCACCAGCCCGGCCGGGGTGTCCCGGGCGACCACCCGGCCCCGGTCGAGCACCACCACCCGGTCGCAGAGCCGGTCGACCTCCTCCATCAGGTGGCTCACCAGCAACACGGTGGTGCCGTCCGCCCGCAGCCGTTCGACCAGTGCCCACACCTCGCGGCGGGCGCGCGGGTCCAGGCCGGTGGTCAGCTCGTCCAGCAGCGCCACCCGGGGCGCGCCGATCAGGGCCACCGCGATCGACAACCGCTGGGCCTGCCCGCCGGAGAGCTTCTCGAACCGGGTGGCGGCCTGTTCCTCCAGTCCCAGCGCGGCGATCATCCGATCGGGGTCGTGACCGTCGGGGTGGAGGGAGCGGTGCAGGCGCACCAGTTCCCGGACGGTCAGCGAGGAGTGCAGGGCGCTCGCCTGCAACTGCGCGCCGAGCACCCGGCGCAGCCGCGCGCGGTCCCGGCGCGGGTCGAGGTCGAGCACCCGCACCCTCCCCCGGTGGGGCGCGCGCAGGCCCGCCACCGTCTCCACGACCGTGGTCTTGCCCGCTCCGTTGGGTCCCAGGAGTCCGACGATCTCCCCCCGGTCGACGGTCAGGTCGATGTCGTCCGCGGCCGTCCTCGTCCCGTACCGGACGGTCAGGTCGCGGACCTCGATGGCGTGCACGGCTCCTCCTCGTCGGGCCTCCGGGGTTCCCGGGGCCCCGACGACCGCGAGGGGCCGCCGGGATTCCCCGTGGCCTCCATGCTGGTCCGCGACCCCCGCCCTCCGCCCGTGCCGATGGTCGTGATCACCACCCATGACTTCCGGCACGGGTGGGGGGCGGCCGGGCTTCCTACGATGGGGGGATGCGGCGGGTGGAGGCGACGGTGTGGGAGGGCCTGGTCGGCCCGGTGGTCTGCCTGGCCGTGGGCACCCCGGTGCTGATCGGCCTGGCGCGCGGCGCGGTGTCCGTCACCGGCCCGTCCTGGCTGTGGGCGCTCCTGCTGCTCGGCTTCCTGACCGCGATGGTGTTGTGCACCTGGCGTGCGGAGCACCTCGGCCCCCGGGTCGCCCGGCGGATCCTGATCGCCCAGGTGGCGCTCGGCTCGACCCTGGTGCTCACCGCTCCCGACGCGGGGTGGACCCCGATCCTGCTGGTGTTCACCTCGGCGGTCGCGGGTTATCTGGTGTCCCTCCGGGGCGTCGCGGCGATCATCGCCGCGCACACCGTCGTGGTCACGCTCGCGGTGGTGCTCACCGGCAGCTCTCCGGCGGAGGCGGCGATGGTGGCGCTGCTGTACCTGTTGTTGCAGGTGGGCGCCGTGTTGGGGGTGACGGCCCACCGCCGGGAGCTGGAGGCCCACGAGCGGCTGGCCGTCGCCCACGCCGAGCTGCGCGCCACCGGCGCCCTGCTGGAGGAGGCGGGCCGCACCGACGAACGGTTGCGGATCGCCCGTGAGCTGCACGACCTGCTGGGTCACCAGCTCACCGTGCTGACCCTGGAACTGGAGGTGGCCTCCCACCACGCGTCGCCCCCGGCGGAGGAACACGTGCGACGGGCCCGCGCCACGGCCCGGGAGCTGCTGGGCGACGTGCGGGCGACCGTGGGGGAGCTGCGGCGCCGCGCCCCCGACCTGCGGCACGCCCTGGAGGCGGTGGCGGCGAAGCTGCCCGAACCGGCCGTGCACCTGCGCGTCGACGACGCGGTGCGGACGGACGAGGCCCGCACCGCCGTGCTGATCCGCTGCTTCCAGGAGGTGGTCACCAACACCATCCGCCACTCCGGGGCGAGCCGGCTGTGGGTGGACGTCACCGACGACGGACACGGCGGGGTGGTCTTCACGGCCCGGGACGACGGCCGGGCGCACGGTCCGGTGGTGCCGGGCCACGGCCTGCGGGGGCTGACCGAGCGGGTGGAGGAGTTGGGCGGCCGGACCCGGTTCACCGCCGACCGGGGCTTCCGCGTGGTGGCGGAGGTGCCGGCCCCGTGATCCGGGTGTGCGTGGTGGACGACCAGACCCTGGTGCGCCAGGGCATCCGGAGCCTGCTGGGGCTGGCCGACGGCGTCGAGGTGGTCGCCGAGGCGGGGGACGGTCGATCCGCGGTGGCGGCGATCCGGGAGCACGCCCCGGACGTGGTCCTGCTGGATCTGCGGATGCCGGGCCGGGACGGCATCGGCACCCTGGAGGACCTGCGGGAGCTGGGCATCGACGTGCCGGTGCTGGTGCTGACCACCTTCGACGACGACGAGTTGGTGCTGGGGGCGCTGCGCGCGGGGGCCCGCGGGTACCTGCTGAAGGACGTCACCCTGGAGCAGCTCGTGGGCGCGGTGCGGACGTTGGCCGGGGGCGGGACGCTGATCCGGCCGGCGATCACCGAGCGGTTGCTGCGCACGGTGCGCGAGGGGGAGGCGCCGGCGCCGGTCGGGGAGAACGTCTCGGCGCCGGTGGAGCGGCTGACCGGCCGCGAGGTGGAGGTGTTGCGGCTGCTCGCCGGCGGCTACAGCAACCGGGAGATCGCCGACGTCCTCTTCCTGGCGGAGGGAACGGTCAAGAACCACGTCTCGGCGGTGCTGCTCAAGCTGGGCACCCGGGACCGCACGAAGGCGGTGCTGCGGGCCCTGCACCACGGCCTGTTGGACTGAGCGCCGCGCCCCGGGGCCGGCGCCCGGGTCACGGAAATCCGGTGGTGCCGGTGGGGCCCCGGTGGTGGAATGCGCGCATGGACCACGCCGGGGTGCTGCGCCTGTTCGACCGCCGGATGCGGCGTGACGCCCCGCCGGATCACGCCGGCGTGCGGGTCGAGCGCGCGGGGAAGGTGGTCCGGTGGACCGGCGGGCCGGACGACTGGAACGGCGTCGTGTGGTCCGACCTCGACGCCGCGGAGGCGGACGCCGCGATCGCCGAACAGGTGCGGCACCACGACACGCTCGGCGTCGGATTCGAATGGAAGACCTACTCGCACGACACCCCCGCCGACCTCGGCGAGCGCCTGCTGCGCGCCGGGTTCACGGCCGGGGAACCCGAAAGCCTGATGGCCGCCGAGGTCCCCCGGATCGCCGGGGTCGCCGGGCCGACCGGTGCGGGCGGAGGCGTCGAACGCCCCGACGCCCTGCGGATCGCGGACGTCACCGACGAGGCGGGCATCGACCTCGCGGTGGAGGTGCACGAGGCCGCGTTCGGCACCGACGGCGGACGGTTGCGCGCCCAACTGCTCCGGCGGTTCGCGCACGCCCCCGACGACCTCGTGGTGACCCTGGTCATGGCCGGTGACCGGCCCGTCGGCGCGGCCCGGATCGAGTTCGCCCCGGGCAGGGACTTCGCCGGTCTGTGGGGTGGCGGCGTCGTCGGGGGGTTCCGCGGTCGCGGCCTGTACCGGGACATGGTGGCGCACCGGGCCCGCCTGGCGGCCGCCAGGGGGGTACGCCTGCTCCTGGTCGACGCGCTGCCGACGAGTGCCCCGATCCTCCGCCGGCTCGGCTTCGAGCGGCTGGGCACCACGACGCCCTATCTGCGCGCGCCCCGGAACGTCTCCGGGCGGCCCTCCGGGCACCCCACCCCCCGGGGCCCGGCTCCGGACCCCGGACCGACACCGCTGTTCGGCCCGCACGGATGAGCCGGCCCCGGCCCGTCGAGGGGAACGACGGACCGGGACCGGCGATCGGGGGGAGCGCCCCGGACGGGTCCCCGTCAGGGCAGGTGGACCCAGTGCGCCTCGGAGAAGGCGCCGGAGCCGTCGACGACGAAGAGCATGTACCAGCCGGGCGGGGTCAGCGAGCGGTCCCCGGGGATGTCGAGGGTCAGCTCGTCGCCCTCCGCCGCCGTGATCTCCACGGCGATCGAGCGCTGTTCGACGTCGGTGGTGTGGGTGACGGCGCTGGGCCGGATCAGGCGGGCGGCCTCGATCCGCTCGGCGTCCGGCACCCGGAAGACGGCCTCGGCGCCGCGGGCCGGGTCGCGGGGGCCGTCCTCGATGACCGGCCGCCCGCCCGCACCGTCCTTGCCCGCGGCCTCGGCGCGGTGCAGGGCCGGCGGGGTGTAGACCTCCACCCGCTGCTCGAAGCGGCCCATCCGGGTGTTGTCGGCGTCGGCGAACAGCGGGTCGGAGCCGAAGGTGGCCACCCGTCCGTCGGGTAGCAGCAGCGCCTCGGCGTGGTAGTTGCGCGGCACGGTGGGGTCGGCGGCGGGTTGGAAGGTGTCGGTCGCCGGGTCGTAGAACTGCGCCTTGAGCACGTCGCTCTTCCCGCGGCCCCGGTAGTCCTCCGAACCGCCGGTGGTGAAGACGGTGTCGTCCGGCATGATCACGCTGTTGAGGTAGCGGGTGCCCTGCGGGAGTTCGGCGGCGTCGCGGTAGCGGGGCTCCGGCTCGGTGAGGTCGATGACGGCGGTGCGGGGCGTGGAGTCCTCGGACTCGCCGACCCCGCCGCCGCCGAGCACCATGAACCGCTGCTCCTGGGCGGGCGGCAGCAGCAGGGAGGCGGAGGTCTCCAGCTGGTCGGCGTCGCGCAGGCCGCCGACCTCGGTGAAGGTGTTGGTCTCCAGGTCCCAGATGCCGGGCTCGCGCCCCTCGTCGGCCGGCCCGTACCCGGCGTTGGAGCCGGTGTAGAAGATCTTCCCGCCCTGCGCGAGGAACAGCGCGGGGTAGGTGGGGAAGTACCGCTCGGGTCCCTCCTGCCAGGTCTGCGTCTCCGGGTCGTAGATCTCGTTGATGCCGGGGACGACCTGGCCGATGTCGTCCAGGCCGGAGACGGTGAGCACCCGGCCGTCGGGGAGGGTGGTGAGGGTGGGGTACCAGCGGGCCTCGGCCATGGGGGCGACCGGGATGTACCGCTCGGCGACGGGGTCGAACTCGTAGGCCGCCTTGATGCCGTGGAAGTCCTGGTCGTCCAGGGTCAGGGCCTCGGCCAGGCCGTAGACGTTCCGGGCGTCCTCGCCGGTGAGCCCGTCCACGGAGTACTGGGCGGGCTCCTCGGTGACCGAACCCTCGCCCTCCTCCACCGCCACGACGAAGACCCGCACCTCGCTCGCGGTGACCTCGACGACGGTGGTCTCCTCCGCGTCCTCGCCGGTACCGCGGGCCTCGACCCGTTCCTCCTTCTCCGCGGGCGGGAGGGTGAACTCGATCTCGGTCCGGTAGGCGACCCCGTCGGGGGAGCGGAAGACCGTGCCGGCGGGGAATGTGTGCTCCCGGTCGGGATCCTCGTTCTTGACGATCATGGCGCCGCCGGCATGGGTCACCTGGTCGCCGAGGAGTTCGTAGCGGGCGGTGCCGCCGGCGACCAGCAGGCGGCCGTCGGCGAGTTGGGAGTGGCCCGCGCAGAACAGGTCGTCGGGGGTCTCGACCGCGGTCCAGGTGTTGTCCGAGGGGTCCCACAGGACGGTCTCGAAGGTGCCGGCGTCGAACTCCTCCTGGCTGTTGCCGGAGCCGGCGATCAGCATCACCTTGCCGGTGTGCAGCAGCGCGGCGTGGATGGCGTTGGTGCGGTACCGCTCGGGGACGTCCACCAGCGCCCAGGATCCGTATTCGGCCCGGTACTCGGGCCTGGATATGCGGTAGTCGTGCAGGCGGTCCTGGGTGAAGCCGATGGCGGCCGGCATGTTCATACCGGCCAGCACCAGGGTGACCCCGGTGCCGAGGACGGTCTTGCGGAGGCGGGCACCGGGACGTGTGGTCCGGCGGCTCGTGGTGCTCATGGTGCGTCAACTCCCACGGGTCGTGCGTCCGGGGGGAGGGCTTGTGAACCGATGCACAAGCACGGTGCGCGAGCCCGACCGTCCCGACGTGTCCGCGTCGCGGGCGCCCCGTCCGTTCCCACCGGGAGTCTCCCTTGGACCCGAAGACCGTCGCCGCC
>NZ_VKHS01000288.1 GCF_014141525.1 Streptomyces calidiresistens | reverse complement strand
GCCCCGGCCGGGGGACCCGCGTCCACCGGCCGCGCACCGACGGCGGCGTCCGCCGGCGCCTGGTGCCGCCCTTCCCCGAGCCCGGCACCCGCCTGTGGGAGTACTTCGGCCTGGCCCCCGGCACCGCGGCCCGCCTCGCCCGGGCGATGGGCTGGGTGGGCCCGCTGCTGGTCGCCGCCGTCGCCGGCGTGCTGCGCTTCGTCCGCCTGGACCGCCCCGCGGTCGTCATGTTCGACGAGACCTACTACGCCAAGGACGCCTGGGCGCTGCTGCGGCGCGGCTGGGAGGCGAACTGGCCCGAGGACGCCAACCAACGCATCCTCGACGGCGTCGTCCCGCTCGGCGACACCGCCTCGTACGTGGTGCACCCCCCGGCCGGGAAGTGGCTGATCGCGCTCGGCGAGTGGGCCTTCGGCATGACCCCCTTCGGCTGGCGCTTCGTGCCCGCCCTGCTGGGCGCCCTGTCGGTGCTGATGCTGTGCCGGATCGGCCGCCGGCTGTTCCGCTCCACCGCCCTGGGCTGCCTCGCCGGGCTGTTCATGGCCGTGGACGGCCTGCACTTCGTGATGAGCCGGGCCGCACTGCTCGACCTGATCCTGATGTTCTGGGTCCTGGCCGCCTTCGGCTGCCTGCTGGTGGACCGCGACCGCTCCCGGGCCCGGATGGCGGCGGCGCTGGAGGACGCGGCCCGCGACCCCGACCGGCCGCCGCGCGGCAACCGCTCCGACGACGGGATGCTGCGCCCCGACACGGAGACCGGCCGGCGCGCCCGCCTCGGATGGCGCCCCTGGCGGATCGCCGCCGGCGTCTGCCTCGGCCTGGCCTGCGCCACCAAGTGGAGCGGCCTGTGGGTGCTGGCCGCCTTCGGCATCATGATCGTGCTGTGGGACGCGGCGACCCGCCGCACCGCCGGCGCCCCCCGCCCGTACCGGGCGATGCTGCGCCGCGACGCGGTGCCCGCCTTCCTGTCCACGGTGCCGGTCGCGGTGGTCGTCTACCTCGCCTCGTGGGCCGGCTGGTTCCTGCGACCCGGCGGCTACCACCGGGACTGGGCGGCGGAGAACGCCCCCACCGGCCACCCGGTCGGGGACGCGCTGCGCAGCCTGTGGCACTACCACGCGGAGGTCTACGGCTTCCACGTCGGCCTGGACTCCGAGCACAGCTACCAGTCCAACCCGTGGAGCTGGCTCGTGGCGGGGCGGCCGGTGTCGTTCTTCTACCTGTCCGAGGAGGAGGGCGAGGGGGCGTGCCGGGAGGCCGGCGGCTGCGCCCGCGAGGTACTGGCCCTGGGCACCCCCCTGCTGTGGTGGGCGGCCTGCGCCGCGCTGGTGTACTGCCTGTGGCGGTGGGCGGCCCGACGGGACTGGCGCGCCGGCGCGATCCTGTGCGGGACGGCGGCCGGACTGCTGCCGTGGTTCCTCTACCAGGACCGGACGATCTACTACTTCTACGCCGTGGTGCTGGTGCCGTTCCTGTGCCTGGCGCTGACGATGGCGCTGGGCGCGGTCCTGGGCCCGCCGGGCTGTCCGGAACGGCGACGGGTGGTGGGCATCACGGCGTGCGGGATCGTCGTGCTCGCCGTGGTCTGGAACTTCGTCTTCTTCTACCCCGTGTACGCGGACGTGCCGCTGCCGATGGACGGGTGGCGGGCCCGCATGTGGCTGCCCACCTGGATCTGAGCGGCCCCGGCCCGGGTGGGGAGGCCGGGTCCCGGGGCGGGGCCGGCCGATCGGGTGTTCCCGGCGGGCGGGGCGCGCGTCCCACCGGGCACCGCGCGAAAGCGGTCGCGTGCGCCGGGTAGGCTGCGGCCTCTGAGGGTGTGAGGTGCGGATGAGAACGCTGTGGGGCCGGCGGGGCCCGGAAACCGGTACCGGCACGACGGACCGGGGGACACCGATGACGGCGACGGCGCGACGCGCGCGACCGGGGACGGGGCGTCCACGGGACACCGACGGCACCGGCCCCCGTGCCCCCCGGGGCACGGCCCGCCCGGCGCTCCGGGGCGTCGTCGCGGTGACCGCCCTCGTCCTGCTGGCGGGGTGCAACTCCGGCGGCGGGGACACCGGGAACGGACAGGCACCCCGGGACGCCACGCCGGCCGAGACCGTCGCCGAGTTCCTGACCGCCTGGGAGAACGGCGACGTCGAGAAGGCCGCGGACCTGACCGACGACCCCGCCGCCGCCCGGGCCGCGCTCACCGCCTTCATCTCCGACACCGGCCTGTCGGACCTCACGCTCACGCCCGGCACCGGCTCCGGGGACGTCATCTCCTTCCTGGTGACCGCCCGCCTGCCCATCGGCGGTGACGACGGCGGGAGCGGTGACGGCGAGGCCTCCGACACGGTCGACTGGCAGTACCGCTCGGAGCTGTCGGTGCGCGAGGACGACGACCTCGGCACCGTGGTGGCCTGGGAACCGACCGTCCTGCACCCCGACCTGACCGACGGACACCGGTTGGAGACCGGGCCGCTGTCCGAGGAGGCGGCGGTGCGGGTGCTGGACCGCGACGGCGACGAACTGACCGCCGAGGACCACCCCACCCTGGCGGCGATCCTCACCGAACTGGGCGCCCGCTACGGCGCGGACGCCGGGGCCGGCAGCGAACTGCGGATCGTGGACTCCGCCGGCGCCCGGGTGGTACAGCTCCTGGAGCTGGAGTCGCCGAACCCCGTCGACGTCCCGACCACCATCGACTCCGACCTCCAGGCCACCGCCGAGCAGGTCCTCGCCGACACCGACCGCGCCGGCCTGGCCGCGATCCGGCCGAGCACCGGCGAGATCCTGGCCCTGGTCACCACCCCCGCCCCCGACCCTGCCGAGGACCCCGGGGAGTCCACCGACCTGGCCGTGAAGGCGCGCCTGGCACCCGGCTCCACCTGGAAGATCGTCAGCTCGGCGCTGATGATCGACCGGGGTCTCGCCTCCCCGTCGGCCGCCCACCCGTGCCCGAAGAACTTCGACCACGGCGGCTGGCCGTTCGAGAACCTCAACGAGTTCGAGCTGGAGAACGGCACCTTCGCGCAGAGCTTCGCCGCCTCCTGCAACACCGCCTTCGTCTCCGCCGCCCCCGAGCTGTCCGACGAGGAGCTGGGCACCTACGCCCGGAACACCTTCGGCATCGGCCTGGAGTGGGACGCCGGGATCGCGGTGGAGTCCGGCACGGTCCCGGTGGAGTCCAACGCGCAGATGGCCGCCCAGCTGATCGGCCAGGCCGGTGTGCGGGCCAACCCGCTGGTGATGGCCTCGGTGTCGGCCACCGTGCGGGACGGCTCGTTCCGCCAGCCCTACCTCGTCCCGCCGGACCACGACGGCCGGGAACTCGCCACCGCCGCCGGACCGTCGGAGGGCACCGCCGCGCAGCTGCGCGGGCTGATGGTGGCGACCGTGCAGTACGGCACCGCCTCGGCGGCGATGACCGGGGTCCCCGGTGAGACCGGCGCCAAGACCGGCTCGGCCGAGGTCATCGGCCAGGAGGACCCCAACGCCTGGTTCACCGCCTACCGGGACGACCTCGCGGTCGCGGCCGTGGTGCCGGAGAGCGGACACGGCGGCAAGATCGCCGGCCCGCTGGTGGCCGAGGTCCTCAAAGCCGCCCCCTGACCGACCCCCTGCCTCCACCGGGCCCCGTCACGCCACCGCGTGACGGGGCCCGGTCGGCTAACGTCCGGGGCATGGCGCTCATTTACCAAGCAACGCTCACACCCGGCAAGCTCGATCTGATCAGTGAATGGCTGCCCCAACAGCCGTGGAATCCGAACGGATCCGGAGTCCGGCAGGTCGGTGCCTACCGCTTCGACGACCCGGCGGGCGAGGTGGGCTTCGAAGCCTTCCTGGTCGAGGGGGACGACGGCGTGCTGCTGCACGTGCCGATGACGTATCGCGGCGCGCCGCTGGAGGGGGCGGACGAGTTCCTGCTCGGCACCACCGAGCACTCGGTGCTCGGCAAGCGGTGGGTGTACGACGCGTGCGGCGACCCGGTCGGGGTGACGGCGATGATCAGGTGCGCCCTCGGACAGCAGGACCAGGCCGAGGAGGTGATCGAGGCCGACGGGCACCGGCAGTCGCGTGAGCCCACCGTGCGCCTGGAACGGAACGGCGACCCGCACTCTCCTGCGTTCGCCGACGTGGACACCCCGACCTGCCGGAACGAGGGGCCCACCACGGTGGTCCGCGCGGGCGGGGCGGAGCTCGTCGTCGTGCGCGCCGTCGGCGCCGAGGTCGCCTCGGCGGACGCGACCCTCACCGGACGGTGGAGCGGAGGCGGCCCGGCGGTCCTGGCCGCCCTGCGCACCCGGCCGGCCGGCCCGTAGCCGGCCCCGGGCAGCGCCCGGGACCGGGGTTCGTCGCCGCCTTCGCGTCATTCCCCGGGGCACCGTCCCGGAGAACGACGCGAAGGCCACCTCCGCATGCCCCATCCCCGCGTGCGCGGGGAGCAGTACGGAGGCGCTCAGCGAAAAAGGGATCGACAGGGACCATCCCCGCGTGCGCGGGGAGCAGGGGAAACCCGCCCCGATCAGGGCTTTTGCCCGGGGACCATCCCCGCGTGCGCGGGGAGCAGGAGGCCGAGGGCGACACCAAGCGCGCCGCCGAGGGACCATCCCCGCCTGCGCGGGGAGCAGTCCGGGTGCCGCACACCCGGGACGGGATCACGGGGACCATCCCCGCGTGCGCGGGGAGCAGCCCGGCCTCCTGGACCGCCCCGAGGTCGAGGCGGGACCATCCCCGCGTGCGCGGGGAGCAGGAAGAGGCCGGCAGGGCTCTGCCCACCGGTCGGGGACCATCCCCGCGTGCGCGGGGAGCAGGAGCCGGACCAGGTCCGCAGGTTGATGACGCCGGGACCATCCCCGCGTGCGCGGGGAGCAGCGGCTCCTCGGTCCCCGGTTCCTCGGCCGCCGGGGACCATCCCCGCGTGCGCGGGGAGCAGAGTAACTGACCTGGGAGTTTACCGGCGGGGAGCGCCCGTTTTTGCAAGAAGCGGGGAAACGGACATTCCGCCTTGTCCGGAACTCCGGGTCATCCACATGGACCCACCGTAGCCAGTCCGGCGGACAACGACCCGGCTTCTCGCACAGTCGGCCGGGTAACGGGATAGCCGGGGGCAGGGTGCCCTCAGGCGTTTGATGAGCACACCGCATCACGACCTCCCGGAGCCCAGGGCCGGGCGTGCGACCCCGGGGCTCGCCACCTCGCTTCCTCCGGAGAGGGCGCCCGCCCCGGTGAGAGGTGGTCTCTCATGGCTTCTTCTCCACCCGCCACCCCGCCGCCTCGCCTCGTGCAAGCACGGTGCTTGCACGAGGTGAGGTGACGTTGTGCGCAAAGCGCACAAAAAGCCGCGAATAGTTCCGGGGGGGTTGTGGGAAAGGTGTGCGAGGGCCGCCGATCCCGCGTGGAGCGGGGAGGCCGGGCGGAGGTGTGCAAGCACGGTGCTTGCACGCCCCTCCGCCGACCCCGACTCCGGGGGGGCAAAAGTGCCGGGTCAAGCGGCGGCCGGGGCCCGGGTCATCGCCTCGCGGCAGGCCTGGCAGTGGGTCAGGCCGGACTCCGGGCGCAACACCACGTTGTGGCATCCCCGACAGGGATACGGCTTTCCCCGAACCGGCACCGGGGCCGCCGGTACGAGCGGCGCCGCCGTGGGAGCGGGCGCGGGTGGGGGCAGGTGTTCGCGCAGGCGCCAGGCCAGGATGCCCGCCGCCCGTCCCCGCAGCACCGTCGGTAGCCCCTGCGACAGCGCCCGGATCACCTCCGCCTCGGTCGCCCCACGGGCCAGCCAGGCATTGATCCCGGGCGCCAGGGTGCGGCACTCGCGTTCGGAGATCAGCAATCGCGGATCGCGCCGACGCAAGGAATTCACAATACGCATTACCGCCTCGCCGATGGGCTCTCCCTCCCCACCTTTATCCCTGCCGGGATTTTCCTCCCTGTTTTCCGGGGCCCGGGCGGGACCGTCGACGCCGGACATTCCCGCGCCGATGTTTTCCACAGGAACGGCGGACAGGGAGTTCGAGGTGTCTTCCGCGACCGGGGCCGGAGCCCACGCCGATGCCGGCTCCGGTGAAGGTGCCGACCTCGGCCCCGGTGGTCGAGCCGGTCGAGGCGGTCGAGCCGGTCGAGTTGGTTCGAGAGGTGGCATCCACCACCCCCACACCCGACC
>NZ_VKHS01000287.1 GCF_014141525.1 Streptomyces calidiresistens | reverse complement strand
GCCCGTCCCCGCCCCTCCGGGACAACGGACGGCCGGCCGCCCCCGCGGTGCGCGGGAACGGCCGGCCGTCCGTCGATCCGTCGAATCGGGAGGACCGGTCCGGCCCCCGTGATCGGGGGCCGGACCGGCCGGGATCACTCCTCGGTCTCCTCCTCCGCGTCGTCCGCGGCGTCGTCACCGGTGTCCTCGGTGCGCGCGGCCTCCTCGACCTCCGAGATGCGCCGCAGCGCCTCGGCGAGCTTGTCCTGCGCCTCGCCGTAGGCCGCCCAGTCACCCTCGGCCAGGGCCGCGTCGGCCTCCTCCTGCGCCTCCAGGGCCTCACCGATCCAGTCGGCGAGGTCGGCCGTGGCGTCCGGGGTCTCCTCCGGCTCCTCACCCTCCCCGACGGGCGGGGTGTCATCCGGCTCCTCGCCCGTCTCGGTGACGCCGAACAGGGTGTCCAGCGCCGCCTCCAGGGAGGCCTCGAAGGCCAACTCGTCGCCGTAGGAGGCCAGCACCCGCTGCATGCGCGGGTAGTTGGCGCCCGCGCCGAGCACGTAGACCGGCTCCACGTAGAGCAGGTCGTCTCCCAGTGGCACGGTCAACAGGTTGCCGTACTCGACCTCCGAGTCACCGCGTTGCAGCAGGTTGATCGACTCGGCGATATCGGGTTCGGCGTTCCACCGGCTCTGCACCTGTTGCGGACCCGGGGTGGTGGTGTTGTTCGGCAGCGTCAGGATCCGCATGGTCCCGTAGTCGTCGCTGCGCGCGTCCGCCACCACCGCCATGTAGGCGGCCAGCGTCTCGCGGTCCCTCGGGTTGAACGTGGTGGTCAGCGAGAAGGTGCGGGCCTCCTGGTCCGGCATCCGCATGCTGAGGTAGTACGCGGGAACCGAGTTGCCCGGCTGGGTCGGGTCGTCCGGCACCTCCCAGCGCTCACCACCGGCGTAGAACAGGCTCGCCGAGTCCACGTGGTACCGCTGGAGCAGGTCCCGCTGCACGTTGAACAGGTCCTGCGGGTACCGCAGGTGGGCCATCAGCTCGTCGCTGATCTCCTCACGCGGCGTGACCGTGTCGGGGAAGGCCTTCATCCAGGTCTCCAGGACCGGCTCGTTCTCCTCCCACTCGTAGAGCACGACCTCGCCGCTGTAGGCGTCGACCGTGGCCTTCACGGAGTTGCGCATGTAGTTGATCTGGTTCTGCTGGGCCAGCACCTGCCGCTGCGCGTCGGTGAGCGCGGTGGCGGTGGCCTGGTCCAGCACGGTGCGCGAGGAGTACGGGTAGCCGTTGCTCGTGGTGTAGCCGTCCACGATCCACTGCACCCGACCGTCCACCACCGCCGGGTACGGGTCGGCGTCGATGGTCAGCCACGGGGCGACCGCCTCCACGCGCTCCGTCGGGGTGCGCCGGTACATGATCCGCGACCCCTCGCCGATGGCGCCGGAGTACAGGATCTGCGGCTCGCCCAGGGTCAGGGCGTAGGCGGCCCGGGTGAAGTAGTTGCTCAGCTCGACACCGCCCTCGCCGGTGTAGCTGTAGTCGACCTCCTGGCCGGGCTCGGGCATGTCCTCGGCCGGGGCCTCGGCCTCGCCCTCGGCGGCGTCGGGGTCGGTGCCCTCCTCGGCGCCCTCGGTGCCCTCGTCGAGGCCCTCCTCCAGGTCGCCCTCGGGGACGGCGGGAGCCTCGGTCTCGTCCTCACCGGAGTCGCCGCGGATGTAGTCCAGCTCGGGCTGCGGACCACCCACGATCGACCACTGGGTGGTCGCCTCACCGAAGTAGATGCGGGGCTCGTACTCGCCGAGCTCGCCCTCCGGCGGCAGCTCCTTCTCGATGAAGTCGGGGGTGCCGTTGCCCAGGATCTCGTCACCCCGCGCGGCCACCACGCCGAAGCCGTGGGTGTAGCGGAAGTGGTCGTTGATCCAGTTGCGGTCCGGCAGACCGTCGATGTTGATCTCACGGACACCGATCACGGTGTCCTGGTCGCCGTTCCCGACCGGGTAGCGGTCGACGTCCAGCGTGTCCGCGAAGGAGTAGTAGCCGCGGATCTGCTGGAGCTGCTGGAAGGCCGGGGAGATGACGTTCGGGTCGACCAGGCGGATGCTGGCGGTGGTCCGCACCGCGTTCCGCAGCTCGTCGCGGTTCTCGTCGGTGACCAGCCCGGCCTCCTGGCGACCGAAGGCCTGCTTCTCGGCCCGGTCGATCCCGTAGGCCTCCTTCGTGGCCTCCAGGTGCTTCTGGATGTACGGCGTCTCCATGGCCTGCTCGTTCGGGCGGACCTGGAACTGCTGCACCAGCGCCGGGTAGACGCTGCCGATCAGCACTGCGGAGAGCACCATCAGGCCCAGGCCGATGACCGGGAGCTGCCAGGTGCGGCGCCACAGGGTGGCGAAGAACAGCACCGCGCAGATGACCGCGATGATGGTCAGGATGGTCCGCGCCGGCAGGTAGGCGTTGGCGTCCACGTACCGCAGGCCGGTCCAGCCGTCGGCGTCGCGGAAGTCGCTGCTCTTGAGCGCCAGCCCGTAGCGGTCGAACCAGTAGGCCACCGCCTTGAGGGCCACGAAGAGGCCCACCAGGACGGAGAGGTGGCCGGTGGCGGCCGGGGTGATCCGGTTGCCGGGGGTGGTGACCCGCAGCCCGCCATACAGGTAATGGGTGGCCGCCGCGGCCAGCAGGGAGAGCACCACCACGGCGAAGCCGAAGCCGATCAGGAAACGGTAGAAGGGGTAGTCGAAGGCGAAGAAGGAGATGTCCATCCCGAACTGCGCGTCGGTCACGCCGAACGGGGTGCCGTTGACCCACTGCAGCCAGGTGCGCCACTGCCCGGACGCCGATCCGCCCGCGATGAGGCCGATCAGCAGGGCCGCGGCGATGAGCACCCACTTCTTGTAGGGGGCGATGCTCATCCGGTAACGGTCGAGATTCTGCTGCTCCATCGACATCGCGCTCAGCGGCGGCCGGAGCCGGTGCGCGAGCCAGATGTTGAAGCCCACGGCGAGGGCCATGATCAGCCCGAAGACCGCGAACATCACGATGCGGGTCACCAGCTGCGTGGTGAACACCGTGGTGAAGTCGACGGACTGGTACCACTTCCAGTCCGTCCAGAATCCGGCGAACATCGCGAACAGGATCACCAGGCCCGCCAGGATGGCGGCGGTGATCAACAGGGTTTTGGCGCCCCCGGACGGACGCCCCAGGGCGAAGCCCGGCGCACCGGGCCCACCCGGACCTCCCCCCCTGGGTCCTCTGGGTCCTCTGGGACCGTTGGGGCGACCCGAGCCCCGGTCCGGCATCTGGAAAGCCAAGGTGCGCACCTCAAAGATTCGGAGCGGATAACGGCGGGCCCAGCCTAGGGGACCCCACTTGAGTAACTTACTCAAGCTTTACCCGGTTCCCGTTTCCGGGGTACGGGGCGGCACGATATGGGGATGGACAACACATCACCCGACGCACCCGACGCACCCGTGACCGCCGGCGACTCCGGCACCCCTGTCGCCGCACGCCCTCTGACCAGGGCACTTCTGGAGATCGACGCCTACGCCTCGGGCCTGGGCTGGGACGGCCCGGCCCGCCTGTTCGCGTTGGTGGACACCGACCGGCTGCGCACCGAGGAGCCCGAGCTGGCCGAGCGGCTGGGTCTGGACGAGGACGGACCGGGAGGAACCGGGACCGCCCCCGGGGTCGGCGGCCCCTCCCTGACCCCGATCGAACAGGACGAGCTGCCCGCGGACGCGCCGCTGGACGAGTTCCTCGCCGGCATCGCCTGGCCGGACGCCGTGGCGGGCTGCGCGCTGTGCGTGGAGCGCCTGATGCTGCCGCCGTCCGCCGAGTCCGAGATCCCGGGGGAACTGCGCCGGGAGGAGAACATCGACGCCCTGGCCCGCTGGGTGGCCGAGCACCCGGAGCGGCAGGAGGTGCGGATGACGGTGGGGGTGCTGCGCGACGGTGAGCGCGAGTCGGCGCTGCGGCTGCGCACGCGGGACGCGGAGACCGAGGTGATGACCGGCCCGGACCTGGTGCCCGGGCTCACCGAGGCCCTGGCCGCGACCTTCGAGGGCTGAGGCCGCCCCCCGTCCGGTCCGGCCCCCGTCGGGGGCGGACCGGACGGTCTCAGTCCGCCCGCGAGCAGAGCGGCAGGCTCTCCGGATCGGCCCCGGAACGGATCTCCTCCAGGGCGTCCAGCGCGCCCTCCAGGGTCTCCACCTCGACGAGGGCGAGGCCCTGCGGCGGGTCGGCCGCGGCGGCGGCGCAGTTCGCGGACGGCGTGAGGAACCAGGAGGCGCCCTGCTCCCGGGCGGCGATGGTCTTCATGGCCACACCGCCGATCGGCCCGACCCGGCCCTCCGCGGTGATGGTGCCGGTACCCGCCACGAACTCCCCGCCGGTGAGGTCCTCCTCGGTGAGCTTGTCCACCAGCCCGAGCGCGAACATCAGGCCGGCGCTGGGGCCCCCGACATCGGCCAGTTCGATGTCGATGTCGAAGGGCAGGTCGTAACCGACCCCGGCGGAGATGCCGACGATGGGCCGGCCGTCGTCCTCGGCCGCGGTGGAGTCCACCGTGAGCTCCAGACGCTCCGCCTCGGCGGTGTCGCCGCTGCCGCCGGCCGGTGGTTCGGCCGTACCGGCCTCCCCCTCGGCGCCGTCGGCCCCCTCGTCCCCGCCGGGGACGCGGTCCACGGTGAAGACGACCGGGTCGCCCGGCTCGCGGGCGGTGACCCGCTCCGCCACCTCCGAGGGCTCGCCGATCTCCTCGCCGTCCACCGCCACGATCACGTCGCCCGCGCGGAGCACTCCCTCGGCGGGGCCGTCCTTCACGACCGAGGAGACGATGGTCCGGGTACCGACCTCGTAACCCAACTCGCGCAGGGCCGAGACCTTGGCCGTCTCCTGCGAGCGGCTGAACTCCTCGGCGTTGATCTGCTCCACCTCGTCGGCGGTGCGGCGCTCGGGATAGAGCGTCTCGTAGGGGACGACCGCGCTGCCACCCGCCAGCCAGCCGCGCACCGCCTCGAAGAGACTCATGCGGAAGTTCACGCCGGTCACCCGGACCGTCGTCATGTTGAGGTTTCCGCTGGTCTCGTAGGTCTCCTCGCCCGAGATGTTCAACACGGGGCTGCCGTTGTGCTCACCCAGCGTGTTGACCGTGGGCCCCGGTGACATCTCCGCGTAGGGCACCCTGACCAGGACGGCCGCGAAGAGCAGACCGATCAGGAGCAGACCGGAGGTCAGCAGGGAGGCGGTACGGCGTGGCATGAGCCGACAGTACGGCACCCGGGGGCCGTTCGTCGGCCCGCGGGTGGGGTTCACCCGAGGCCGTCGGCCCCGCGCACCGACCGCTCCATCGCCTCGCGGAACGCCTGGTGGCGCCGGACGCCGGCGGTGTCGTCGGCCCCGCCGGCCCCGGACATCCGTCGACTCGCCACGATGCTCCACCCGCCCGCGATCAGCACGCCCACCAGTGGGATGACCAACCACACCAGTGCCGCCACGACGCCACCTCCCGTCTCGACTCCGGACCGCGAACCGGAGCGCGCGGTCGTCGGGGGAAGAACCTGCCCGGTGACCCCAACGCTCCGATGGGTGAACGGGTCACGCAAGCGGAGGGGTTCCCGGCCGGCGGCACCGGGTGGCCCCGCCCGGGGGCGCGGACGGGGTCCGCGGCACCGGGTGACACGGGGTCAGCCGCAGGCGCCCACCCACTCGGAGGTGCCGTCCGCGAAGGTCTGGTGTTTCCAGATCGGGACGGTCGCCTTGAGGTCGTCGATCAGGCGCCGACAGGCGTCGAAGGCCTCCCCGCGGTGCGGGCAGGCGACCGCGACGATCACCGCGAGGTCACCGACGGCGAGTCCTCCGATCCGGTGAACGGCGGCCAGGGCGCGCACCGGGAAGTCCGCCGCCACCCGTTCGGCGACCCTCCGCAGCTCCACCGCCGCACTCGGATGGGCCGAATACGCCAGTGAGGTGACGGGCGCGCGATCGGCCGGGCCGTCGTGGTTGCGGACGGTGCCGACGAACAGGGCGGTGCCGCCGGCCTCGTGGTCGCCGATGGCCGCCAGGACCTCGGGCACGGACAGGGCGGTCTCACGGATGCCGAGCAGGCGCAGGCGCGGGTCGGGCGGGCCGCCGGGCTGCGGGGGACCGCCGGGGTCCACGGGGTCGCCGGGGCTCTCGGG
>NZ_VKHS01000286.1 GCF_014141525.1 Streptomyces calidiresistens | reverse complement strand
CCCCCGCCACCGGCCCCCGGGCCCTGGACGCCGGGGAACTGCGCGCCCGGCTCGACTCGGACAACCCGCCGCGCCTGCTCGACGTCCGCTCCCCGGCGGAGTTCGAGGCCGCCCACATCCCCGGTTCCCACAACGTGCCGCTGGACACGCTGCGCGACCACTGCGGGGAACTGGCGACGTACCTGGACCACGACGTGGTCCTGGTCTGCCGCTCGGGGCAGCGCGCCGGCCGCGCCGGAGAGGCGCTGGCCGAGGCCGGTCTCCCCGGCCTGCCGGTGCTCACCGGCGGCGTGAGCGCGTGGGAGCGGACCGGTGCCCCGGTCAACCGGGGCCGGGAGCGCTGGGACATCGAACGCCAGGTCCGCCTGGTCGCCGGCAGCCTGGTGCTGACGGGAGCCCTTACCAGCTTCCTCGTCCCCGGCGCCCAGCTGCTCTCCGCCTTCGTCGGCGGCGGACTGGCCGTGGCCGCGATCACCAACACCTGCGCCATGGGCGTGCTGCTCTCCCGGATGCCGTGGAACCGCACCCCGTCCTTCGACCCGCGCGAGGCGATCACCCGGCTCGCCGGCGACAACGGGTGACGGACGTGACGCCGACCCTCGTGACCGTCGTCCTCCTCGCGCTGCTGATCGGCGTCTCCCTCGGCCTCCTCGGGGGAGGCGGCACCATCCTGACCGTGCCGCTGCTGGTGTACGTCGCGGGACTGGACGCCAAGGAGGCGATCGCGACCTCCCTGGTCGTCGTCGGCGTCACCGCCGCCGTGGGCGTGATCGGTCACGCCCGCGGCGGCCGGGTCCGTTGGCGCACCGGTGCCCTCTTCGGCACGGCGGGCATGGCCGGCGCCTGGGTCGGCGGCCTGCTCGGCGGACGCCTCCCCGACACCGTCCTGCTGGTCGCCTTCGCGATCATGATGGTCGTCACCGCCCTCGCCATGCTCCGGGGACGCCGCTCCGGTGCCTCCGGCGGCGGGGACGGCGCGCACGCCGCCGGACGATTGCCGGTGGGACGGGTCCTGCTGGACGGCGCGGTCGTCGGCCTGGTCACCGGGTTGGTGGGCGCGGGCGGGGGTTTCCTCGTGGTGCCGGCGCTGGCCCTCCTGGGCGGACTGCCGATGCCGGTCGCGGTGGGCACCTCGCTGCTGGTCATCGCGATGAAATCGGCGGCCGGCTTCGCCGGATACCTCACCGCCGTCCCCGTCGACTGGACGCTCGCCGGGGTCGTGACGGCCTCGGCGGTCGCCGGCAGCCTCGCCGGCGCCCGCCTGGCCGGCCGCGTCCCGGCCGATGTCCTCTCCCGGGCCTTCGCCTGGTTCGTCCTGGCCATGGGCACCTTCACCCTGCTCCAGCAGGCCCCCGCCGACCTGCGACTCCCCGTGGCGATCGCCATCGCCTCGCTCGGCGCCGGCGCCGGACTGTGCTACGGCTTCGTCGCGCGCTGCCCCCTGCGCCGACTCGCCCCCGGCACCTGACGGCCCTCCCCGCGCCCGCGTGCGGGAGGGCCGGCCCGGAACGCCCGGGCCGGCCCTCCGTCGGGTCGGGTGATCGTTCAGCCGGCGCCGGCGGGAACGGGCCTGCTCTCCCCGTCGTTCGTTCCCGCCGCCGACCGAACGGCCGGCCCGGGGTCGGCGTCCGAACGGGGACGGTACGGGTCACGCGGCCACCACATCCGGCGTCCCAACAGACCGGCCGCCGCGGGCACGAGGAACATCGCGATCACGAAGGCGCTGAGGAGGATGCCGAAGGCGACGGCGAAGCCGACCTGCCGGAGCACCGCGTTGTCGGCGAGGACGAGGATCCCGAAACTGCCGGCCAGGATCACCGCCGCCGCGGCGACGGTGGGGACCGACCGCTCCACGGCGCCACCGATCGCCTCCCGGGGCTCCAACCCCCGGCCCAGTTCCTCGCGCAGCCGGGCCACGACCAGGATGCAGTAGTCGGTGCCGATGGCGATGACGAAGAGGTACACCATCACCGGCAGCGTGAACGTCAGCCCGTTCGCCCCCAGGAGCCCGAAGGCCAGGACGGTGGTGCCCAGGGTCGCGACGAAGCCGAGTCCGACCGAGAGCATCAACAGGGCCGGGGCGACGATGCCGCGCAGCATCAGGGCGAGGACGGACATGATGACCAGTCCCGCCAGGGGGAACACCAACCGGTAGTCGTGACCGATCGCCTTCTGGATGTCCGCCAGTACCGCCGTGGTGCCGCCGACCAGGACCTCGGTACCGTCGGGGGCCTCGGAGACCGCCACGTCGCGCAGCGTCCCGGAGACCAACTCGACGGCTTCACCGTCCGTCGGGTTGAGGTCCAGAACCACGGTGAACCGGGCGACGTCCCCGGTCGCGGTGATCTCGGCGGGCAGCACCTCGGCGACTCCGTCCACGTCGCGCAGCGACTGCTCGTAGCCGGTCAGCGCCGTGGTGTCCAGCGGGGTCCCCCCGCCGGCGTCGAGGATGATCAGGGTGGGATCGGACTGACCGGAGGGGAACGCCTCCCGCAACTCCTCCATCGCCCGCACGGACTCCAGGTCGTCGGGCAGGGAGGCCTGGGAGTCGAAGTCCGAGCGGAACCCGAGGACGCCGAGCGCCAGCAGGACCGGGACCCCGGCGGCGACCAGGGCGACGGGCAGGGGACGCCGGGCCACGAGTGAGCCGATCCGGCGCGGAAGCTCGGCACGGGGCTCCCGCCGCCACGAGGAGGAGGGCCAGAACGCCTTGGTGCCCAGCAGCGAGAAGACCGCCGGGCAGAGCGTGAGCGCGGCGGCCATCGTCACGGCCACCGCGACGGCCAGGGCCGGTCCCATCACCCGCAGCATGCCCAGGGTGGAGAAGATCAGGACCGCGAAGGCGACGATCTCGGTTCCGGCGGCGGAGGTGATGGTGGAACCGGTGCGGGAGACGGCTCGGATCAGCGCCTGGCGCGGCGCCTGGCCGGCGCGCAACTGCTCCCGGTAGCGGAAGAGCACGAAGAGCAGGTAGTCGGTGCCCACCCCGAAGAGGACCACGAGGAGGATCGCGGAGGCGGAGGTGTCGGCGGGCATGCCCATCAGTGCGGCGGCCACGCCGATGAGCCCGGTGGCCACCTGGAGCACCACCAGGATGATCAGCACGGGCATCAGGGCGATGAGCGGGCTGCGGAAGAGGATCAGCAGGAAGAGGATGATGAGCAGGGGGGTCGCGAGCATCACCAGGGCGTCGGTGGCGGCGGAGGACTCCCGGATGTCCAGGCCGGTCGCGGCGTCGCCGGTGACCCCCAACGTCAGGGGGCCGTCCTCCAGCATCGAGCCGGCGTCCTCGCGCAGCTGTCCGATGGACCGGCCCAGTTCCTCGTCGTAGGGGTCCTGCACGGTGGCGAGGATCGGCAGAAGGGCGAGGTCCCCCTCGGGGGAGATCGCCTGCGGCTCGGTCGCCACCTCGGCCACCAGCGGATACCCCATCGCGTGCAGGGCGCCGGCGACCTCGGAGATCTCCGCCCGATCGGCCGGGCTCAGGGGCTCGCCGTCGGTGCGGCCGAACACCATCAGCGCGGCGGGCCGCTCGCTCCCGGGGAACGCCCTCTCCTGGAGCTCCCCGGCGCGCACCGAGTCGTAGTCGGAGGGCAGGAAGTCCGCGTCGTTGCCGGTGGCCGGCAGCGGCGGGGCGAGGACGGTGAGTGCCACGGCGGCGAAGATCCATACGGCGATGGTTCGCCAGGGCCGGTGGACGACGTACCGGCCGATCCTTCCGAACATGCTCGTTCTCTTTTCTGGGTTGATTTCCGTGGCGGGTCGTGGCTGGTCGGGGAGGTGGGGTCGGGAACCGTCCGTCCGCCGGCGCCCGCCCGACGGCGGCGACCGAATGGGCCCGGACGTTCCACCGGCCGGCGGCCACCGGAGGCGCGGACCCTCACGGCGCTATTGGTCCGATCCCGTGGAAAATCGACACCCGGCCGGGGTGGGTCGCGAACACTCCTCCTCACCGTCCTCTCCCGGACGCCTCCCGTCGGTGCGCCGCCGTTCTCCGTCGCCGTCGGGTCGGGGCGCCTCCACCTCGACGGAATCAACGGCGACATGGGAAAAATCGGACATCGGGTGGGTGCGGGGGGAGGCGGGGGCCTTTCCGGATATGGCGGCACCCGGAACCCACCGGTTGGGCAATGCGGAACAGGATGCCCCCGCCGTACCCGGGGAAGGCCCCCGCTTGCAGGTTGTTGAAAAGCTGGTTGAGCGGCCGCTTCTCTTCGCGGGGAGATGGTCAAAAAATAAACCTGTGCTGGGGCTTCGGTTCGACACGGGGCGTCGAATCGCGTTCGTGACGAGTTGTTGACTGCCTCGGAGCCGGCGAACTATGGTCGTGATCGCCTGATGGCTATCGATCGGTTGAGGGGTCGGGATTCGACAAAGCGCGGCGAACTCGTGGGTTCGCCGTTAATTCAACCGTGATTTCTTTTCCGTTGTGGTCGTAGCGTCCTGGTGTGAGGCAGAGCGATAGTGGAAACTCCCGGTTTGTCGTTGATCGTCAACGGTCCCCGAGCCCCCGAGGGGGAACTCGAGGCGGCACTGCTACGGGCCCATCAGCTCATCGACTCCATGGTCTCGCTGCACCGGGGCGGGTCCACCCGCAGTTCGTTCGTTCCGCTGTCCGGCGAGGGGGCGGTGCGGGAGGCCGTGTGCGAGCTCGCCGACGGCGCCCGCCATTCCGTCAACCGCTCCGCTCCCGGACACGGGACCACGACCGGGCACACCGGAGTCGCCTTCAACGCGCTGCGCGACGCGGGGCGACGCGGGGTGCGGGTGCGGATGCTGTACGCGGCCGGGGCGCTCAGCGGCGAGGAGATCTGGTCGGTGAGCAGGAGGGACGTGCCCTGGGAGGTGCGGGTGGCCGGCGGGGAGGTGCGGAACGTGCTGATCGTGGACGGCCGGGTGGCCCTGGTGTCCTGCGACACCGGCCGGTCCGGGACCGTCGGGACGATCACCGAGGATCCCGCCCTCGTGCGGACACTCGACCAGTTAATGGCGGGGACCTGGCACGCCGCCCGGGAGCCGGTGGGTTATCAGCGGCAGTGGCAGTGGATCCGGGGCCCCGAGGTCCGTCGTGTCCTGTGGCAGCTGCGGACCGGGGCCATCGACGAGGTCGCCGCCGCCGACCTGGGGATGTCCCTGCGGACCTACCGGCGCCACGTCGCGAAGATCATGCATGTCCTGGGGGCCACCTCCCGCTTCCAGGCGGGGATGCGCGCGGTTGAACTCGGGCTGTTGAGCGAAACGGATCGAACCTGACCGATCGGTTCGAGCGTCCAGGGGGAGTGGTAGAGGACGACACATGGGGAGTACAGGGTGCGCGAAACCGATGCTGTCGAAAGACCGGGTACAGAGGGAGCCCGCGACCACCGACTCCCCCCGGAGGAGCGGGGGGACGAACTCGAACAGGCGATGTTGGAGATCCGGGGGCGCATCGAGGAGCTGGTGGTCCGGCACCGCAGCCTGCTCTCCAGCCTGGGCCTGGTCTCCGAGGTCGACGGGGACACCCTGACGACCTCGCTGAGGGAACTGGTCACGCGCGCCGAGCACCGCGTCGACATGGTGGTCTCCACCGACAGCGCGCAGGCCGCGGCCATGGCGGCCATGCTGCGCCGGCGGTTGGAGCGTCGGGACGCACCGCTGGAGGTGCGGCTGCTGTGCGGCCGCCACACGCTCCACGAGGTGATGCCGTGCCGGGAGGTCCCCGGTTGGTCCGGCACCATCCGGGTGGCGCGGATGTCGACCGTGGCGGCCATGATCGTCGATGAGCGCGTCGCGTTGCTCCACACCGATTCGACGACGGGCAGTCGGGCCTCCCTGGTCCGGGCCCCGGCCGTCATCAACAGCCTGCACACCCTCTTCCGAGGTGTGTGGCGCAACGCGGTGCCGCTGCCCGAGGGGGAGATCGGTTTCGGGGGGCGGGAACGGACCGAGACCGTCCGCCGCATCCTCGAACAGCTCCAACTCGGCGTGACGGATGAGGTCGCCGCCCGGGACCTGGCGGTCTCGGTGCGGACCTACCGCAGGTACGTCTCCGAGATCATGCGGGCGCTGGGCGCCACCTCCCGCTTCCAGGCCGGGGTCAGGGCCGCCGAGTTGGGTCTCGCCCCCCGCTCCGAGCCCCCCTCCTCGGTGCTCCTGTCTCTTATACACCTCTCC
>NZ_VKHS01000285.1 GCF_014141525.1 Streptomyces calidiresistens | reverse complement strand
CGCCCCGGTCGGGGGGCGGGCGGCAGGTGCGTCACCGGTGGGCGGCCTTTCTGGTACGGCGTTCCGTGGACGGACACGGGCCGGAACGATGGGGCCGGGAACGGGGCGGCCTGGGGTCGCCCCCGCACCGCCCCTCACCCGGACAGCCGAGCACTACCCGGCGTCGCGAACCGCCATCCGGGACCCAAAAAGGTCATACGAACGCCACTTGGTGCCCGGGGAGGTCACCCCAGCAGGAGGCGGGCCAGGTGTTCCAACTCCTCGGGTTCGGGCGTGAAAACCGGCTCCCCGTCGTCCCGGGGCGCGGCCTCCGCGGTCCCCGCGGTCACCACGGTCACCATGAGGTACTTCTCGTCCGGCACGGGCCCCCGGGCGGGAGGCGGTGTCGGCACCACCCGGGTACCGGAGACCTCTCCCCCGGCCACGGTGGAATCGACACCGACCGAGGACGCGACGCACCCCGCCCCTCCGGTTCCGACCGACCGACAGCCCGCCTCACCGGGCGACCCGGAGGTGAGCGTCACCGTGACGAGCAGCGTCGTCACCCCCCGCCGCGGGCTGTGGACCGGCTGCTCGAAGGTCCACCGCCGTTCCGCCCCGTCTCCCCCGGGGCCCGGTTCCCCGGCCGCCCACCGGGGAGGCGGGCTTCCCCCCGTGTCGGGCAGCGCCACGGGGACGGCGGCCCGCAGGCGGTCGGCCCACAGCTCGGCGGCGGCCTCGTACCCCTCGGCGTCCAGGGGGTCCCGGGGCGGGATTCCCGCACCGTCCCGGGCCGGCCCCGGGGTGGGCTCGGGAGCGGGCTCCGGTGGGGCGGTCCGGGTCCGTTCCGGCGGCCCGGCGGGACCGACCCCGGTCGGTGGGTCGCCGAACAGCGCCGGGAGCAGGGTCGTCGCCGTCACCACGATCACGGTCGCCACCACCGAGGCGATCAGCACACGGCGTCCCTCCGCCCGCCGGCGCCCCCGGTGGACGATCGTGTCGGGGTCCAGGCGCAGTGGCGGCTCGTCCCCCACCGCGGCGCGCAGCGCGCCCCGAAGGCGATCGGTGTCGGGGCCCACGTCCGGGCCCGGACGCTCCTCCGGTCGTCCGATCACGAGCCGATCCCCTTTCCGCCCGGGTGTGCGCCGGCGCCTCCGCCCCGGCCGGCGCCACAGCCGGCCGGATGCCGCGCCCCGGCCCCGCCGGCCCGTACGGGCCCGAGGAGCCCGGTGGACACACCGGCCTCCCCCAACGCCCGGCGCAGCCTCGCGAGACCGCGCGACGTCTGGCTCTTGACGTTGCCCTCCGAACGCCGCAGCGCGGCGGCGGTGTCGGCCACCGACAGGTCCTCGAAGTACCGCAGCACGATCACCGCCCGCTGACCGGGCGGCAGGGCCAGCAGTGCCCGGCGAACGAGATCGGCGACGTCCATCCGGTGGATCACGTCGTCCGGGCCGGTGGCGGGATCCGCCGTCTCCGGCAGCCGCTCGCAACTGCTCTCCGCCCGCCGCCAGGGTTTGCGCCGCTCGTCCAGCCAGGTGCGCAGCAGTACCCGGCGCACGTAGGGGCCGAGCTCACCGGTGCGTTCCAGCCGGTGCCAGGTGCGGTACATCTTCACGAGAGCGGTCTGCGCCAGGTCCTCGGCCAGATGCCAGTCCCCGCACAGCAGATAGGCCGTGCGGCGCAGCGGGCGGGCCTGTTCGACGGCGAACCGCCGGAACCGTGCCTCCTCGGCA
Source organism: Streptomyces calidiresistens (assembly GCF_014141525.1). Classification (GTDB taxonomy): domain Bacteria; phylum Actinomycetota; class Actinomycetes; order Streptomycetales; family Streptomycetaceae; genus Streptomyces; species Streptomyces calidiresistens. The sequence goes on along the minus strand of NZ_VKHS01000285.1, from coordinate 4,447 downwards.
TGACGCATCCGTCCTCCCCTCACACACCTGGCACGCGGCCGGGGCGCGCCGGGGTTGCACGGCGCGGGGAACACCACACGCGGGACCTGCGAGACGTACGTCACAGAGCTGTCACAACGATGGTCGGACGATGGCAGCGGGTGATCGGATGGGACGGGCTCCGACCGGCCGTTCGGCCGACCGACCCGGACCTCGGGGGGACACCATGCGCGACATCACCAGAACCCTGTTGGGAGCCGCCGCCTCCGCGGTGGTGTTACTGCTCGGTGCCGCCTCCTGTTCGTCGGGGGACGGTGCCCGCGACGCCGAGGGGAACGGCTCCGCCGGGGAGGCGGGAGCCCTCGGGGACGGCGGGGACGGCGACACCACGGTGGACTCCCCGGCCTCCGCCCCGCCGCGCCTGCCGGACGGCGACATCGAGGCGTGGGCGGCGATGATGCACGCGATCCACGGCATCGAGTGGAAGCGCGAGGGCGAACCGGCCGAAAGCGGTGGCCACCTGGTGTGGGAGGGCGCGGTCACCGTGGAGTACGACCCGGCGGACCACGTGGCCGAGGGGAGCGCCGCCGCCGGGGAGAAGCCCTCCGAGGCGGAGTACCGGGCGGCCGCCCACACCGACACCGACGGCAGGCCGTTGACCTTCCGCTGCGAGGCCCGGGAGCTGCCCGCGTACCACATTCCGATGCCGAAGGGTTTCCTCGGCGACTGCGCGACCGCCGCCGGGCTGGAGGGGGTGCTGCCCGAGGAGGTGGGCGGGTGGCTGTCCCTCGACGGGAATCGGGACGGCCCCGTGAAGAGGACGGTCATCGGCGGGGCCGAGCTGGAACTGCGGGACGACGGCTACAGCGTCCGGCTGACGGTGCGGCCGGCGGAATAGCGCGTCGTCCGGGGCCGTTGGGGGAAGAACGGAAAGGTCCCCGACGGGCGACGGAGAGGAGCGCGGCGCGTGAACGACAACGGCGGCACCGTGGACCCGGCGGAGGAGTACCGCCTGGCCAAGCTCTTCTTCGAGATCCGCGACTACGGCGAGGCGGCCCGTCGGCAGAGTCTGGTGGTCGAGGCGGAGCCCGACAACCTGGCGGCCCGGCTGCTGCTGGCCCGCGCCTACTACCACTCCGCCCGCCTGGGCCGCGCCGAGACGGAGCTGCGCTTCATCGTCGAGCGGGACCCGACGGACGCCTACGCCCACCTGATGCTGGGGCGGGCGCTGGAGCGGCAGAACCGGCCGGAGGAGGCCCGTCGTCACCTGCGGCTGTCGGCGGCGCTGCGCGGCGAGCCGATCGACGCGCCCGGACACCGGCTGGTGAGCGGTCCGACCCGGGTGGACGGGGCCCCGGCGAACGGGGACGACGCGGCGGCCTGAGCGGCCCGGGCCCCGGCCGCCCGGCGCCCCGTCGGGTCCGGCCGGCACCGCACGCCCCCGGGCGGACGACCGGACCACCCGACCACCGGAAGAAACGACGATCCCATTCGCGCCCGCCGGACGGTCCCCCGTCCGGCGGGCGCGCGCTGCTCCGACCGGGTGGGGCGGCCGGCCCGGGCAGGTGACCGGGCCGCCCCGCCGACCGCGCCGGCCGCCTCCCGCGACGGACCGTGACGGTACCGGCGGCCCGCACCGGGGTCGCCGCCCCGTCCCTCGAGGAAGAGGCAGATCGTGTTCAAGAACGTCAAGACCACCGTCGCGGTGGCCGCCGGGGCGCTGGCCCTGGGTCTGCTGGGTGCCTCCCCCGCCCTCGCCGGCGAGCAGCGCGCCGCCGTGCCCGCCGACTCGGTCATGCACGCCAAGCAGCCGACCGGCACCGTGGTCGCCCGCACCGGCGTGAACGTCCGCTCCGAGCCGAACACCCGCTCCCGGGTGCTGGACACCTACCCCTACGGCGCCACCATCGCCCTGCGCTGCAAGGTGTACGGCGAGAACGTGGACGGCAACCGCATCTGGTACAAGGTCGAGGGCCGCACCGGCTGGGTCACCGCCCGCTACGTGCGCAACAACAACCCCGTGCCGTGGTGCTGACCCCCCGTCGCGCCGGGTGAGCGAACCCGGCCGGGTGTCCGCCCCGCCGGCCGGTCCGAGGATTCGTCCGGGGACCGCCGCCGGGGCGGACGCGCGTTCCGTGCCCCCGGCGTGCGAACCGCCCCGTGCGCCCCCGTGCGGCCCGGGGATCGGCGGGCCACGATGGGGGGATGCTGCTCGCCGATCTCGCCCGCACCTCACGGGAGGTCGCCGCCACCTCCTCCCGCACGGAGAAGACCGCCGCCCTCGCCCGGCTGTTCCGGGCCGCCGAGCCGGCCGACGCCCCCGTCGTCATCACCCACCTCGCCGGCCGACTGCCGCAGCGCCGCACCGGCCTGGGGTGGCGCTCGCTCACCGAGCGGCCCGACCCCGCCCCCTCGCCCCGACTCACCGTCCGCGAGGTGGACGCCGCGCTGACCGGGATCGCCGGCGTCTCCGGCAAGGGCGCGACCACCGAGCGCCGCCGCCGCTGGGCCGCCCTGCTGGAACAGGCCACCGAGACCGAACAGGACTTCCTGGTGCGGCTGGTCGGCGGCGAACTGCGGCAGGGCGCGCTGGACGCCCTCGCCGTCGAAGGGCTGGCCGCCGCCACCGACACCGACCCCGCCGACCTGCGCCGCGCCGTCATGCTCGGCGGCTCGCTCGGCGCCGTCGCCTCCGCCGTGCTGGCCGGCGGGGCGGACGCCCTCGCGGAATTCCGGCTGGAGGTCGGCCGGCCGATCCAACCGATGCTCGCGCAGAGCGCGCCGGGGGTGGCGGAGGCGCTGGACCGGCTGGGGCCGTGCGCCGTGGAGGAGAAGCTGGACGGCATCCGGATCCAGCTCCACCGCGACGGCGGACGGGTACGCGTCTGGACGCGGACGCTGGAGGAGATCACCGACCGGCTGCCGGAGGTGGTCGCCGCCGGGCACGACCTGGCGGCCGACCGGGCGGTGCTGGACGGCGAGGTCATCGCCCCCGGCCCGGACGGCCGACCCCGACCGTTCCAGGAGGTCTCCGGCCGGGTCGCCACCCGCGCGGCGGGCGCGGAGAACACCCTGCCGGTGCGGGCGGTCTTCTTCGACCTGCTGAGCGTGGACGACCGCGACCTGTTGGACCGTCCCACCGCCGAACGGCACGCCGCACTGGCCCGGCTGCTGCCCGCCGAGCACCGGGTGCGGCGGCTGGTGGTGGAGGACCCCGCGGACCCCGAACAGCGGCGGGCCGCGGAGGAGTTCACCGAGGAGGTGATCGAGCGCGGCCACGAGGGGGTGCTGGTGAAGTCCCTGGACGCCGGGTACACGGCCGGCCGGCGCGGTGCCGCCTGGGTGAAGGTCAAACCGGTGCACACCCTCGACCTGGTGGTCCTGGCCGCCGAGTGGGGCAGCGGGCGGCGCACCGGCTTCCTCTCCAACCTGCACCTGGGCGCCCGCCGCCCGGACGGCGGCTTCGCGATGCTCGGCAAGACCTTCAAGGGCATGACGGACGAGACCCTGGCCTGGCAGACCGAGCGGCTGCGGGAGTTGGCCCTGCCGCCGGAGGAGGCCGACCCGGGCAACGATTACACCGTGCCGGTGCGGCCGGAGCTGGTGGTGGAGATCGCCTTCGACGGGGTGCAGCGCTCCTCCCGCTACCCGGAGGGGGTGACGCTGCGCTTCGCGCGGCTGGTGCGCTACCGGGGGGACAAGCGGCCGGAGGACGCCGACACGGTGGCCGACGTGCTCGCCCTGCTGCGCTGAGGGCGGCGCGGGGGCCACGGGACGCCGCCGGGGGCCGATTGTCGGTGGCGGGGTTCACACTGGGGCCATGTGCCGCAGCATCAAGACCCTTCGCGCTCCCGCGATGCCCGTTGTGACGGACGAGGACATCCACGCGGCGGCGCTCCAGTACGTCCGGAAGGTCTCCGGGTTCAGGGCGCCCGCCGCCCACAACCGCGCGGTCTTCGACGAGGCGGTGGCCGCGGTGGAGGCGGCGACCGGACGGCTGCTGGAGGGTCTGGAGATACGCGGCTCCGGCCGTTCGCCGGGGTCGGGCGCCTCCTGACCCGACCCCGGCGGCCCGCCCCGGGGCACGGCCCCTACACCTCCGAGGGAAGGTCGTAGGGGCGGCCCGGGGTGCGCTCGCCGGCGCGCGGGGCGTGCACGATGGGGGCGAAGATCCGGGCGCCGCCGTGGAAGACGACGCCGACACCGGCGGTGGTGGAGGGCTACTCGCGGTCGCGGTAGGCATGGGTCCGCTCGATCCCGGGGCTGCCCGGGTTGGTCGGCACGGCGGCGGGATACCGCTCGATGTCGAGCAGCGGGGTCCGCCCGCCGGGGTCGGGGACGGGCGAGCGAGGCGCGGACCAGGCTCGCTCCCGCGCCGCGCGGTCCCATGGCCATGTCGGAGGGTGTCCCTTCGGTCGGTTGTCGCGGTGGATCGGTTGTCGCGGTGGATGCGTGCGTCGCTGCCGGT
>NZ_VKHS01000284.1 GCF_014141525.1 Streptomyces calidiresistens | reverse complement strand
GGGTCGGGGCGCCGACCGGGGGTGGTGAGTCCGGCGCCGGGCGAGCCGGCTATGGCGAGGGGGCGCAGCGGGCACGGGCGACGGCCGGGGCGCGGACGGCGGGCGGCGTCGGCGAGGAGGACCGCGACGGAGTCCGCCGCCAGCGCCTCGCGCGCGTGCTCGGCCACCAGTCGGGCGGCTTCGGGCAGGCCTGTGATTCCGGCGAGTTCCTCCGCCAACCGCGTGACGGCCCGCAGCCGACGGTCCTCGTTCATGTCGCAAGGTTATGACCGTGAGGGCGCTTTCGCGCTCCCCTCGTGCCCCTGAGCGCGCCCCGTGCGCCCCCGGGGCCGGCCGACCCGGCCCCGGGGGTTCGGTCGTCCCCGGCTCATTCCCCCGGCCACCTGGGCGAACGCTTCTCGTTGAAGGCGGCCACGCCCTCGGCACGGTCCCCGGAGAAGGCCACCGTGCGCCACGCCGCGTCCTCGATCTCCAGCCCCGCGCGCAGATCGGTGCCCCACCCGGTGCGCAGCGCCCGCTTGGCGGCCCGCAGCCCCACGGGGGAGTTGGCGGCGATCCGACCCGCCAACCCCAGTGCCTCGGCGCGGGCGCGGCCGGCCGGCACCCGCACGTCCACCAGCCCCAACTCGCGGGCCTCCTCCGCCTCGACCCGGCGGGCGGTGAAGATCAGCTCGGCGGCGCGGGCCGCGCCCACCCGGCGGGGCAGCAACTGGGTGCCGCCGCCACCGGGGATGACGCCGACGGAGACCTCCGGCAGGCCGAGGACGGCGGTGTCGTCGGCGACGATCAGGTCGCAGGACAGCGCCAGCTCGCACCCGCCGCCCAGCGCGTACCCGTGGACGGCCGCGACGGTGGGCATCGGCAGCTCCAGCACGCCGGTGTAGGCGGAACGGGCGATCGGCCGCTGCCGGGACAGTTCGGCGTCGCTCAGGGAATTGCGCTCCTTGAGGTCCGCGCCGACGCAGAAGGCGCGGTCGTGGGAGGAGGACAGGACGGTCGCCGCCACCGAGCGGTCGGCGGCCAGGGCGGCGCAGGCGTCGGCGATGTCCCGGGCGAAGGCCGTGGAGACGGCGTTCATGGCCGCTCGGCGGTCCAGCACCAGCTCGGCCACCGCACCGTGGCGGCGGATCTCCAGCCATTCCCCGTGCCGGACGGGCGCGGCCCCGGCGTCCCTCCCGGCGGTCGCCCCGCTCCCGGCCCCCGTGTCACCCGCCGCGTTCCCACCCGTGGTGCTCGTCCCGTCCGTCACATCCGCCTCCGGTTAACGATCGCTCACCGAACCGGGGCATCATCGCACGCCGACCGGTCGGTCGCGGAGGAGGGGAGCGCTCAGGTGCGGCGGGAGAGGATCCAGGGCTCGATCACGCCCAGGCCGCGCACCGGCCGGCGGTACATGGGGCGCAGGCCGAAGCGGTACGGAGCGGCCCCCGCGGCCCGCTCGTCGGCCTCCTTCTCGGAGTGCGGCGCCGCCCCGACCGCCGTCAACTCCTCCCGCATCGCCTCGTCCACCAGAACGGCGTCCTTGGGCGCTATCGAGGTCAACCGGCTGGCCAGGTTGACGGTGTTGCCGAAGACGTCGCCCATACGGGTGGTGACGGTGCCGAAGGCGATGCCGACCCGGATCTGCGGGATCTTCGGGTCCTCCGCCAGGGTCTCCACCAGCTCCAGGCCGATGTCGGCGGCGAGCGCCGGGTCGTCGGCGGCGTAGAGCACCTCGTCGCCCAGGGTCTTGATCAGCCGGCCGCCCCGGGCGGCGACCAGGTCGGCGGCGGTGGTCTCGAAGTTCTCGACCAGTTCGCCGAGTTCCTCCTCCTCCAGCCGTCGGGTCAGCCGGGTGAAGCCGACCAGGTCGGCGAAGGCGACGGCGAGCCGGCGGTCCACCATCTCCGCGTCGTCCTGGGCCTGGAGCACCCGGCCGGTGGCGGCGGCCAACTGGCGGCGCCAGACGTAGACCAGGAACTCCTCCAGCTCCGGCAGCAGCAGCTCGACCAGGGGGTAGGCCACCTCGGAACGGGTCATGCCCGGCTCCGGGGGCTCGGTGAGGCCCTCCAGGAAGGAGTCGATCTGCCAGTCCGCCAGCCGGGCCGTGGTCTGGCCGGTGGACCGGGCGACCTGGACCGCCATCGACTCGCTGAGCAGACCCGCCTCGACCAGGCCGGCGAGCCGGCGCAGCGCCAGCACGTCGGCCTCGGTGAGCGCCTTGGCCTGGCCGACGTCGGGGAAGCCCATGGCGCGCCAGAAACGGGCGGCCAGGTCCATCGGCACGTCGGCGGTGCGGGCGGCCTGGTAGGGGGTGTACTGCCGCTCGGAGCCGATGATCAGCTGCTCCAGGCGCAGGGCGATGGTGTCGTCGCCCTCCTCGGCGTCGCCCCCGGTGGTGCCGTCCGGGGCCGCGCCGTGCGGCTCCGGGGCGTGGGCGGTGCCGTCCGGCGCCGGAGCGGCGGCCGGCCCGGGGGGCGGGGGCCCGGACGCGGCCCCCGCCTCCTCGGGGAACTCCGGCTCAGCCACGATCGCGGCCCGTCGTCCGCGCCTGCCGGACGGGGGTCCGGGTGGAGGTCGCTCCGCTGTGCACTGCCCCTGCCGTTCCGATCCGCCGCGCCCTGCGCGCGGCGTCACCGCACCACCCTACGGCAGATGTGCGGTGCGTCACGCCGGGGCCGTCCGGACGACGGCGGGGGCCGCTCACCCGTGCCCCGGGCCCGTCGGGCGGGCGCGCAGGTGCACCACGTCGGCGGCCGAGACGGCCCGACGGATCCCGTCGCCGGTGCGGATCACCAGCCGGCCGTCGCCGTCCAGCGCGACGGCGCGGCCGATCACCTCGTCGCCGCCGGGCAGTTCGGCCCGCACCTCGCGGTCGAGGGTGGCGCAGCCCGCGGTGTAGGCGCCGCTGATCCCGCTCGTCACCGGGTCGCCGCCGGCCTCCTCCCAGCGGCGGAGGCGGTCGGCGAGGGACCGCAGCACGGCGCGCAGCAGCGGATCGCGGTCGGTGCCGGGGGCGCCGGCCAGGACGAGGGAGCCCGCGCCGGGCACCGGGAGCTCGTCGGCGCGCAGGCTGACGTTGATCCCGATGCCGAGCACGGCCAGGGATTCCCCGGAGGGGGTGGGGACGCGCTCGGCGAGGATGCCGCCGGCCTTGCGCTCCTGCCCGTCGACGGTGATCAGCAGGTCGTTGGGCCACTTCAGGGCGGTGTCGGTGCCGGCCGCGCGGGCCAGGGCCTCGGCGGCGGCGACACCGGCGAGCAGCGGGAGCCAGCCCCAGCGCTCACCGGGGACGCGGGGGGAGAGCAGGACGGAGAGGAAGAGGCCGGAGCGGGCGGGGGCGTTCCAGCTGCGGCCTAGTCGGCCGCGCCCGCCGGTCTGTTCCTCGGCGATCAGGACGGTTCCGGGCACGGCGGTGCCGGCGCGGGCGCGCTCGGCGAGGTCGGCGTTGGTGGAGCCGGTGCTCTCCAGGACCTCCAGGGCGGCCCAGGGGCCGGTGGGGGCGGTGAGCGCGCGGCGCAGCGCGCCGGCGTCCAGCGGGGGTCGGTCGAGGTCGGTCCAGCGCCCGGCGGCGGATGGTGTCATGGTCAAGAGGGTAGGAGGCATCGAATGGGGTCCCGTTCGTCCCCGCCCGGTGTGTCCAACGCCGCACTGTCGGAGAGCTTCCGCGCCGCTAACCTACGGATCGGTAGCCACCCGAGGACGAGTAGGAGCCGCAGCCCGTGTCCGAACAGGAAATCCGGCCCGATATCCACACGACCGCGGGCAAGATCGCCGACTTCCGGCGACGGACGGAGGAGGCCGCGCAGGCGGGCTCCGCGCGGGCGATCGAGAAGCAACACGCCAAGGGGAAGCTGACCGCCCGGGAGCGGGTGGAGATGCTGCTGGACGAGGGATCGTTCACCGAACTGGACGAATTCGCCCGGCACCGGTCGACCAACTTCGGGATCGAGCGCAACCGTCCGTACGGGGACGGCGTGGTGACCGGTTACGGCACGGTGGACGGTCGGCCGGTGTGCGTCTACTCGCAGGACTTCACGGTCTTCGGCGGGTCCCTGGGCGAGGTGTACGGCGAGAAGATCGTCAAGGTGATGGACTTCGCGCTGAAGACCGGCTGCCCGGTCATCGGCATCAACGACGGCGGCGGGGCCCGGATCCAGGAGGGGGTGGCGGCGCTCGGCCTGTTCGCCGAGATCTTCCGGCGCAACGTCCACGCCTCCGGGGTGGTCCCGCAGATCTCGCTGATCATGGGGCCCTGCGCGGGCGGCGCGGTCTACTCCCCCGCGATCACCGACTTCACCGTGATGGTCGATCAGACCTCGCACATGTTCATCACCGGACCGGACGTGATCAAGACGGTCACCGGGGAGGACGTGGGCTTCGAGGAGCTGGGCGGGGCCCGCACCCACAACACCACCTCCGGCGTGGCCCACTACATGGCGGGCGACGAGAAGGATGCCATCGACTGGGTGAAGGCACTGCTGTCGCACCTGCCGTCGAACAACCTCTCCGAGCCGCCCGCCTTCCCCGAGGAGGCCGACCTGGAGGTCTCCGAGGCCGATCGCGAGCTGGACACCATCATCCCGGACTCCGCGAACCAGCCCTACGACATGCACCGGGTCATCGAACTGGTCCTGGACGACGGGGAGTTCCTGGAAACGCAGGCGATGTTCGCGCCCAACATCGTCACCGGTTTCGGCCGGGTGGAGGGTCGGCCGGTGGGCGTGGTCGCCAACCAGCCGATGCAGTTCGCCGGCTGCCTGGACATCGACGCCTCGGAGAAGGCCGCCCGCTTCGTGCGGACCTGCGACGCCTTCAACGTGCCGGTGCTCACCTTCGTGGACGTGCCCGGCTTCCTGCCCGGCACCGACCAGGAGTACAACGGCATCATCCGGCGCGGCGCGAAGCTGATCTACGCCTACGCCGAGGCCACCGTGCCGCTGATCACCGTGATCACCCGCAAGGCCTTCGGCGGCGCCTACGACGTCATGGGCTCCAAGCACCTGGGCGCGGACCTGAACCTGGCCTGGCCCACCGCGCAGGTCGCGGTGATGGGCGCGCAGGGCGCGGTGAACATCCTGCACCGGCGCACCCTGGCCGCGGTGGAGGACGACGCGGAGCGCGAGGAACTGCGCGCCCGCCTCACCGCCGAGTACGAGGAGACCCTCCTCAACCCGTACGTGGCCGCCGAGCGCGGGTACGTGGACGCCGTGGTGATGCCCTCCGAGACCCGCCGGCACATCGTGCGCGGCCTGCGGACCCTGCGGGCCAAGCGGGAACAGTTGCCGCCGAAGAAGCACGGGAACATCCCGCTGTGAGCGGGGGGTCGACCGTTCACCCGTCCCCGGCGGCCCCGGTGGTGTTCTGCGCCGGGGGCCGTCCCGTCCGTTCCGCGAGTGCCGGAGGTGCGCCGTGATCCGTGTCCTGCGAGGCAACCCCACCCCCGAGGAACTGGCCGCCGCGCTGGCCGTGGTGCGGGCCCGGGCGGCCGCCTCCTCCGCCGCCGGGGAGGCCGGGGGCTCGGGGCGCCCGACCCCGTGGTCCGACCCCGCCCGCACGGTGCCGACCCGGCTGCCGGCGCCGGGCCCGGACGCCTGGCGCACCAGTTTCTGGCCGGCCTGAGCCGCCGCCGGGGCCGGCCGGGTCGGGGAGAGGGCCCCGGTCCGGCCGGCTCCGGGTCGAATCGCACCGGTGCGACCGGAATCTGAGTAGCCGTACTCAGGTCGCGCGTCGGCCGACCCGGGCAGCATCGGAACCATGCTCTGGTCCGACCTGCGCGAGCCCCCGGCGGAAAACGAGGCGGGGGCGGTTCGCGCGATGCTGCGCCGGGCCGGGTGGGTGATCGCCGTCGCGATGGTGCTCGGCACCCTGTTGGCCCTGGGCTCCCGCTGAGCCCCTTCCCGGGCGCCCCCTCGCCCTGAGCAAGCGCTTTCTCACCTCTCACCCACCTGGCCTTTCACCGAACCTTCACCTCTTCTCCATCAAAAGCCCTTCCCGACCCCCTACTGAATGCTTCGTTCCGCTGCGTAGTTTTCCGATCACGCGTGGGGGGATGCACGGGGCTTCCCCCCGCTTCGGGACCGTCCGGTCCCGCCTCACGAGGGGAAGAATCCGTTGCCCGACGCGCATCGTCCGCACGCCGAGCACCATCCGCACCCGATACCGACCCCACCCGCACCGGGGCGCC
>NZ_VKHS01000283.1 GCF_014141525.1 Streptomyces calidiresistens | reverse complement strand
GGGTCCGGCGCCGACCGTGCCGTCCCCGGAGCCCCCGGCGTCCCCGGTGGGAAGGACCCCCGGGGCCGGCTGCGGCGCCTGCGCCGGCTCGCGGGCGGCGGGGACGAACCCCCGCTCTCCCCCCTCCTGCGCCTGCTGATCGGCACCCAGTTCGCCTTCAACATCGGCTTCTTCGCCGTCCTGCCGTTCCTCGCCGACCACCTCGGGTCGGGCATCGGCATGGCCGGCTGGCTCATCGGCCTCGTGCTGGGCCTGCGCACCTTCAGCCAGCAGGGCCTCTTCGTCGTCGGCGGGATGCTCACCGACCGCCTCGGGGTCCGCCCGGTGGTGCTCGTCGGCTGTGTGCTGCGCGTCGCGGGGTTCGCCTGGCTCGGTTTCGCCGGGAACACCGCGTCGGTGATCGGATCGGTGCTCCTCATCGGCTTCGCCGCCGCGCTGTTCTCCCCGGCCGTGGAGTCCGAGGTGGCGCGGCAGGCGGTGTGCCGGGAGGAGGAGGGACTCGGCTCGCGGGCCCGGGTGCTGGCGCTGCTCACCGTGGCGGGCCAGGCCGGGGCCTTCCTCGGGCCGCTGCTGGGCGTGCTGCTGCTGGCCGTGGACTTCCGCACCGCCTGCCTGGCCGGCGCGGGCGTCTTCGTCCTGGTGCTCGCCGGGCACGCGTGGCTGCTGCCGCAGCGCATCCCGGGGCGCGAACCCGCCCGGGGGCGCGGGAGCGTGCGCATCATGCTGCGCAACCGGGCGTTCCTCGCGCTGTGTCTGGTGTACGGCACCTACCTGCTCGCCTACAACCAGCTCTACCTCGCGCTGCCGGTGGAGGTGGACCGGGCGGGTGGCTCGTCCACGCAGTTGGGGTGGCTCTTCGCCCTCTCCTCCCTGCTGGTGGTGACCGTCCAACTGCCGGTCACCCACTGGGCGAGCGCGCGGCTGGACGTGCGGCGGGCCATGGCGCTCGGCCTGCTCACGCTCTCCGCCGGCTTCGCGCTCGTGGCCGCCTCACTGTCCGCCGACCTCACCGGTGGTGCCGTCGCGCTGCTGCCGGCGGCCGGGTTCGTGGTGCTGCTGACGGTGGGGCAGATGCTCATCGCCCCGGCCGCGCGCGGCCTGGTGCCCGACCTCGCCGAGCCGCGCCGCATCGGCCTGTACACGGGGGCGCTGTCCTCCGTCTCCGGGCTGATCGTGCTCCTCGGGGGCGCCGGCGTGGGCCGCCTGTTGGACCCGGGCGTCCCCGCCGTCGTCCCCTGGCTGGTCCTGGCCGCCCTGCCCCTCCTCGCGCTCCTGTTCCTCCCCCGCCGGCGGGGAAGGGGCTGAGGGGTCGTATCCTCCCATCCGGGAAAGGCGCACGACGCCTTCCCGGATGGGTTTTCGCTGAAGCGGGGAGCCGGGGAATCCCGATTCCCCATCCTCTCCGGCCTCGATGCCCGCTCATTCTTCCGTGATACACGCACACGGTTTCCCCGGGTCCACCGGAACACCCCGGCGATCCGGGCGATCACGGTGATCCGGGTAACACATTTCACCCCGACCGGCGGTCACCTGATTCACTCGTCGGGGATCGGGAACAGGGACAGGTGTTCCACGCCTTTCCACCACGCCCCGGAGCCACCCGTCACCCGCCACCACCCGCACACACATTCGATTGTGCTTCGCATCCATTCCGGAAGCCACCCATCGAACGTGTGATTTATTTTCATTCACTTCGGCGATTCCCTCCCCGGGAGTGGAGGAGGCGAAGACGACGCGATGTCACCCGATTGCCTGCACTGCAACAACCGCCGAGCCGAGTCGGCGTTCGGGGCCCCGGAGGTGCGATTGAGTCCCCAAAGACAACACAGGGACCCCAAAGTGCGCGCGATCATCGCACACCTCACCCGTGACGACCGGTGGGTCCTGCGGGAAGCCCGAGGAGGAAGCGCCCATCCGTTCGGTTTCCTGATGTGCGCGGAAGGGGACTGCTGGATTCCCATCCGATGCACCCCGAAAGGCGACAGCCAGTACAAGATCCTGTGGCGGAGGGCCGCCCAGTGCACCCACGGCTGTGCTCCGAACGGGCCCATTCCCCGGTAGGGGTGTACGCAACTGCGTACACTCCTGTAGCGTGATATCTCGTACGGCGACCCGGCAGGTTGCCCGCATGGGGGTGCCAGTGCGCTACTTGTTCACCCTGGAGATCGAGAACCTCGATCTCCGGGACGAAGCGGCCGTGGAGCGCTTCTACGAGGCCGAGGCCGAGGCCTACCTCTCGGCACGTGATGGCCGGGTGGACGTGACGTACGTCGTCGAGGCACCCCCGGGTGACCCCTGCGACGCCGTCCTGGACGCCACCAACCACCTCCGCGAGTTGCTGCCCGGGGTCGTTGTGACGCGTCTCGCCCTCGACCTGGTGCGCGTGACGGATATCGCGGCCCGGGTGGACCGTCCCCGGGCCACCGTTCGCTCCTGGACGACGGGCACGAGAGGGCCGGGAGGCTTCCCGAGGCCGCTCGCCACATTGAGCGGTGGAGTGCGGGTGTGGCACTGGCCCGAGGTGAACGAATGGCTGCACGTGCACCATCCGGAAATCGCCGACGAGGAACGAGGAATTCCCCTCGATGCCGTCGAGCGCATCAACCACGCGCTCTCGTCCCGAAACGCCTCCCCCGCCCGGGACGGATCACCCCCGAGCAGGGCGGCGACTTCGCGAACACCGCGCTGGAGAACAGCCCGGAAGACCTGCATCAAGGTGCGTCGACACCCCGATGTCTCCCTGCCCGATCACCCCTACCTGTCACGGACCCCCCAGTGAGGAACGACATCACCACCGAAGGATTCGAGGACTTCTCCAGGCGAGTCGAGTTGAGTCAGATCCTCACGGAATCCTGCAGCGCCAGAAGAATCTCGGCGGAAAATTCCGTCGAAGTGGAAATGCGCATGGAAATGGGAATGGCCCCCGCCTCGGACACGGTGTTCTACCGACTTGCGGTGGAAGCCGATCTGAAAGCCGGGAACGGCGATGTCGCCGGCTCCGTGGAGGTCGTCATCCTCGCCAAGTACGATGTGACCGAAGGGCGCATCCCGGGAATCGAGGTGCTCCAGGAGTTCGCGGACCGGGAGGCCGGTCCCGTGGCACTTCCCTACGCCAGGGAAGGCGTTCAATCGCTCGCCTCACGGATCGGATTCCACGGTGTTCTGATTCCCTTCGTCGGCCCCTCCCTCAACCTCGAGGACATCGCCTCGCGGTGAGCGGACCCGCCGGGACCGGTCCCGGTCCGGAAAGGAAAGCAACGCTCCCCCGCCCGCTCAACGCTTCCGACGCGCCCGGAGCTTCCGCTCGGCCTCCCTCTTCCTCCGCCTGTTGACGGCGTGGGACGTCCACTCCCCTTGGTGCAGCTCACACCGTGAGGTCCCTTTCATCGCCGGCTTCCGACAGCGGTTCCCGGCCTTCGTCCTCGCGTTGCATCTCGGTTGTGCGCCCACTCCGTCCACCTCTTCCCCACGCCGTGCCCACCATGGCGCGGCCCGTGTCCTCCCGGGAGGCGCACGCCCCGGGGATCCCGGGGCACCGGGGCGCATTCACCGCACCGGAGTGCCCACGGCTCCACGCCTCTCCCGACAACACCCCGGGGCCCCGACGCCCCGAGGCCCCGGAGGAGGGATCCCGGCGATGGGACGATCACCGGGACCACCGGCCCCCGGGCGCGGCGAAGGGGCCGTCGCCCGTGAGGACCAGGTCGGCGAAGCGCTCCCCCATGCGGCGGTGGGCGGCCGCGTCGGGGTGAAGTTCGTCGGGCAGCGGGAGTTCGGCGATGTCGTCCGAGCCGTACAGCAGGCGACCGTCGAGGTGGTGCAGATACGGGTCCCCGGCCGCGCGCTCCTCGACGATCCGGGCCAGTTCCTCCCGGATGACCTCCAGCGTCAGCTTCCCGGCGGCCCGTTCGGCCGGATCCCCCGTGGCGCGCATGAGCAGCTTCCCCGCGGCGAACGCCGCCTCGTCGAAGGCCGAGGGGCCGGGCGTGTCCTCGTGGATGGGGCACAGGATCGGGGAGACGACCAGGAGCGGCGTGGTGGGGTGCCCGTCGCGGATGGTGTCGAGGAAGCCGTGCACCGCCGGGGTGAAGGCCCGCAGCCGCATCGCGTCGGTGTTGACCAGGTTGATGCCCATCTTGACGCTGATCAGGTCCGCCGGGAGGTCGCGCATCGTGCGGGCGGTGAACGGGTCGAGCAGCGCGCCACCGCCGAAGCCCAGGTTGACCAACTCCACCCCGCCCCGGGCGGCGGCGAGCGCGGGCCAGGTGGTGGTGGGGCTCGCGGCGTCCGAGCCGTGGCTGATCGAGCTGCCGTGGTGCATCCAGACCCGCCGACCCCGGTCGGGGGTGGGCTCGACGGGGGCGTCGGTGCGCAGGGCCACCAACTCGGTGATCTCGTTGAACGGGAGCCACAGCTCGATGTCCTTGACCCCGGCGGGCAGGTCGCCGAAGCGCAGCGTGCCGACCGGACCGGGTTCGAGGTCGGTCGTGCCGGTGGTCATGTCGACGGTCAGGACGTTCCCGCCCCCGATGCTCCCCCGGGCGGCGAGGCCGCCGTCGACCAGCAGGTCGTACACGCCGCCCGGCCGGGGCGGGGCTCCCCGGTACGCCCGCCGGGTGGGCAACGCGTCCAGCTCCACGGCCGTGGCCCGGGTGCGGAACGCCAGCCGCACGCCGGAGGGTTGGACCTCCGCCAACAACACCTGGCCGTCGGCCCCCCGGGCGCGGGCGGCGGCGGGCAGCCGGTGCGGCAGCACGCCGCGTTCCGTGCGCTCCAACTCGACGGCTCCGCGCACCAGATCGGCGGTGATGGGGGTGGTGATCAGGGGACGGTCGTCGTTCATGGTCCGATGCCGCGCTTTCCGTGGGTGACGTGCGGGATGTGGAGGGATGCGCGCCGGCGGGGCGGTCAATCCGGTCGGCCCGGGCGCGAGGGGCGGCCCGGGCGGGACGTGGGCGGGTTCCGCAACACGGCATCGAGCGCGTCCAGAGTCCACTCCCACGATGCCCCGGCGTCGACCGGCGTGTGCTCGAAGCCCCCGGCCGACTCCAACTCGGCGTAGCCGTGGATGGCGGCGCCCACCATCCGCACCGCGTGGGTCTCCTCGGGCTCGGCGAGGTCGTAACCGCGCAGGATCGCCCGCGTCATGCGGGCGTGCCGAACACCGGCACTACCGGCGGCCGTCTCCGGATCGAGCCGGGCCCGGGCGGCGGCGTACCGGCCCGGGTGCTCGCGGGCGTAGTCGCGGTACGCGGTCGCCAGGGCGGCCAGCGCGTCCCGGCCGGCCAGCCCGACCAGGGCATCGGCGGCCCGGTCGGCCATCTCCTCCAGGGCGAGCAGCGTGATCCCGGTGGTGAGGTCGGCGGAGTTCCGCAGATGCGAGTACAGGCTGGCGACCTTCACGTCGAACCGGCGGGCCAGCTCCGACACGGTCACCCGGTCGAAGCCGACCTCGTCGGCCAGTTCGGCACCCGCCCGGATCAGCCGTTCGCGGCTCAGCCCCGCCCGCGCCATCACCACTCCTCCGTTCGCCTATAAACATTAGGACACAACCTATAAGTATTAGGCAAGCGAAGGGTGTGGTCGACAGACGGGCGGAGGGGGCAATGCCGGCGATGGCGTTGACGCCCCGCCGACCCCGACTCGGGGCCGGGGCCGCACGACCGATAAGGCGTCGACGGTCGGATACCGGCGTGCCATGCTCCCGATGTACCGAGCCCGCCCCGACCGGAAGGACCCCATGCCCGCCTACGCCATAGCCCACCTGCGGGAAGCCGCTCCGCACCCGGAGATCGCCGAGTACATCGAGCGGGTCTCCGCCACCTTCGAGCCGTACGGCGGGCGCTTCCTCGTGCACGCGACCCCGCACGAGGTGAAGGAGGGGAACTGGCCCGGACACGTCGTGGTGATCGGCTTCCCCGGCATCACCGAGGCGCGGGCCTGGTGGGACTCACCGGCGTACCGGGAGATCGCCCCACTGCGCTCGCGACACATCGAGGGCGACATCATCCTCGTCGAGGGCGTCCCGGAGGGCTATGACCCGACCGCCACCGCCCGGGCGATGCGGGAGGCCCTGCCCACCGAGTGACCCCCGCGGGCCGGGTGACGTACGGGGGCCCGGGGGCGGCGGTGCGATCGGCACCTCCACCCCCGGGCCCCTCCTCATGGTGCGCCCCGACAC
>NZ_VKHS01000282.1 GCF_014141525.1 Streptomyces calidiresistens | reverse complement strand
ATGTTTATAAGAGACCGCCTCCGCCCGCCTCAGGCCTCCCGGTAGCGGGCGACCTCGCGCTCGGCGAGAAGAGGCACCGCCCTTCCCGGAACCAGCTCCCGGTAGTGGCGGCTTTCCTGGTGCCGTGCCAGGGCGGCTTCGTCCGCATAGCATTCGAGAAGGACGAAGCGACGCGGATCGTCCGTCGAACGCACCGGCCGGTACATCAGACATCCCGGCTCCGCCCGGCTGGCTTCCGACAGCTCGGACAGAACCTCCGCCACCTCCTCCTGGGTCTCCGTCCGAGCCGTCCACCTGGCGACAACATAAAGAGGCACCGGTTTCCCGTCCTTTCGTGACCGTGGGCAGTTCATTTCACCGCCGAGAATGCGTGGGGCTGCCGTGGTCACGCAAATAGGGAAACGCATTTCCCGTATAAGAGCGCGCGCCCGCTCCGTTCACCGCACGGCTTGCGGACGCCTCCGCGCCCAGCCGGCCGGGAACGACGCGTCGGCGGCGAGCCTCATGGCCTCTGCCGCGAGCCGTGCGGCCGAGGCCGGATTCTGTCCGGTCACCAGGGTGCCGTCCACGACGACATGGCTCCGGAACGGCTCGCCCGCCTCGTACAACGCTCCCCGCTCCCTCAGTGCCTCGTCGAGGAAGTAGGGCACCACACGGTCCAGCCCCACAGCCCGTTCCTCCGCCTGGGTGAAGCAGGTCACCCGGCGCCCCGCCACCAGATGACCACCGGCGGGGGTGCGCACGTTGAGCAGGGCACCGACGCCGTGGCACACCGCGGCGATCACGCCTCCCCGCGCGCAGTGCGCGGCGAGGAAACGGGCCAGGTCCTCGTCGTCCGGCAGGTCGAGGATGGCTCCGTGACCGCCCGCGACGAACACCACGCCGAAGTCCGAGGGGTTCAGAGCGCCGATCGCCCCGGTGTGTTCCAGTCGTGCCCGCACCGTCCCGTCCTCCAGGAACATGCGCTGGGGCGGATCGGACGTGTCCACCCCGCCCATCGGGGGCCGGCCGCCGACCGTGCCGGCGAAAAGGAAGTCCCATCCCGAGGACACGAGCGCCAACCAGGGGTACGCGGCCTCGGGCAGCCAGAAGCCGGCGGGCCGGCCATTGGGAAGTCGTTCGACGTTGCTCAGGACAATGAGACCGCGTGTGGGGGTTGTGGGCATTTCT
Source organism: Streptomyces calidiresistens (assembly GCF_014141525.1). Classification (GTDB taxonomy): domain Bacteria; phylum Actinomycetota; class Actinomycetes; order Streptomycetales; family Streptomycetaceae; genus Streptomyces; species Streptomyces calidiresistens. The sequence continues at coordinate 5,031 of NZ_VKHS01000282.1, read as the reverse complement.
TCTCGCTTTCCCAACAAATGGTGGCGGGGTGGCACCCGGCCGCCGGTCACTCGTAGGCACCATACGCCAACAACATCCGTTCCTGAAAGATTCCGGAGTCGACTTTCCGCCCCTCATAAAAGTGTCTATGCGGGGGATGCACTTGCCTATTTGAAGGCATCCGCCGGGAGGCCTAGATTTCTCGGTGGGAAGGGCGCCCGCCGCCCTTCGGCCCCGGGGCGCGCGCACGGCGGACGGCTCCTCGTCGCGAGAGCGAATCGCGCCGAGCGCCCGCGGGGAGCCGTTTCGACGTCACGCAGTCCTCTTCCGTGAACTCTGGAGCACCCATGTCCAAGAAGGTTCTCTTCGCCCTGACGAGCCACGACACACTCGGGGACACCGGCCGGAAGACCGGCTTCTACGTGCCCGAGGTCGCCCACCCCGCCCGGGTGTTCCGCGAGGCCGGCTTCGAGGTCGCCTACGTGTCGGTCAAGGGAGGGGCGGCCCCGCAGGACGGCATCAACAAGGACGACCCCGTCGTCTCCGCCTTCCTCGCGGACGAAGCCGTGCAGGAGGCCCTGGCCGCGACCCCGGCCCCGGGGGACCTGAAGGCCGAGGACTACGACGTGATCTACTTCGCGGGCGGGCACGGCACCATGTGGGACTTCCCCGGGTCCCGGGAACTCGCGGAGCTGGCGGCCGCCGTCTACGAGCGCGGTGGTGTGGTCGCCGCCGTCTGCCACGGCCCGGCCGGTCTGGTGAACCTCCGGCTGAGCGACGGCACCTACCTGGTGGAGGGCAAGCAGATCTCCTCGTTCACCGACGAGGAGGAGGCCGCGGTCGGGCTCACCGAGGTCGTGCCGTTCCTTCTGGAGTCGAAGCTCGCCGAGCGCGGCGCCAAGATCACCAAGGCGCCCGACTTCACCGAGCACGCCGTGGCCGACTCCCGCGTGGTTACCGGGCAGAACCCGGCGTCCGCCGCCAAGGTCGCCGAGCTGGCGATCCGGGAGCTCTCCGCCGCCTGACCCCCGTGCCCGGCCGGGCGGCCTGGAACACCCCGCCGCGTCCCCCGGCGGCGCCCGTGTCCCGGCCCGCCCCGCTCGGCCGCCTTCCCCGCCCCGCGGGGTGGGGAAGGCGGCCGGGCGGTGACACCGGTCACACCGCCGACGGACGCGTGAGCGGCCTGGCACCCTGGCATGCGTCCGCACACCGGACACCCCGCGGCCACGCCGCCGGGACGACTCGGGGGGATGGCATGAGCGTACAACTCAACTGGCTGCGCACCTTCGTCACCGTCTATCGCCTGGGCTCCTTCACCAAAGCGGCGCAGAAGCTCGGCATGTCCCAGCCGGCGGTCACCCACCAGATCCGCAATCTCGAAAAGGAGATCGGCTGGCTCCTCTTCGAGAGGCTTCCCCACGGCGCGCAGCCCACCCCGGCCGCGGACGGCCTCCTGCGGGAGGTACAGGGGCCGGTCGACGCGCTCAGCAACGCCGTCGACTCCGCCTACGGCAAGGAGGCGCCGCGCCGTCCCCTGTACGTCGGCGGGCCGACGGAACTGATGACCAGCCGGCTCATTCCCGCGATCAGCGACCTGGTGGCGGAGGGGATCCGGTTCCGCTTCGTCTTCGGCCTCGCGGACGACCTGCTGACCCGGCTCGTCGAAGGGGAACTCGACCTGGTGCTGTCCACGATCCGGCCGCGGATCCGCAGCATCGCCGCCTCCCCCCTGTTCGACGAGGAGTTCGTCCTTCTCGCCTCGGCCGAACTGGCCGCCCGCATCCCCCGGGAGCGGCTCGCGGCCGACGGGCCCGCGGTGCTCTCCGAGCTCCCGTGGATCAGCTACGCCGAATCCCTCCCGATCATCCGGCGCTACTGGCGGGGTGTTTTCGACGCGGCGCCCGACATGACGCCGGCGATCGTGGTCCCCGACCTGCGGGGAGCCCTGGCCGCCGTGAAGTCCTCCGCGGGTGTCTCCGTACTCCCCACCTACCTCTGTGCGGAGGAACTGGCCTCCGGCGCGATCGTCCCGCTGCTGCAGCCCGAGGTGCCCCCGATCAACACCTTCTACCTGGCGCACAGACAGGGCGAGTTCTCCCGGCCCGATCTCACCCTGCTGCACGGCCACCTTCTGCTGAAGGGACGCCTCTGGTCCTGACACGTCGAGGACACCGGTGGGGCCGGGCCCGTGCGGGCCCTCCGGGGCCCTCCGGGCGCGGCATGCCGGTCACCCCGGATCCGGCGTCGGCCCGGGGGACCGGGCGATCTCCCGCTCCGCTGTTTCGATGATCGCCAGCGCCGCCGCCGCGGCCGCCGCGGGATCACCGGCCGCCACGGCGTCCACGATGGCGCGGTGGGGTGCCAGCGAGGCCTCGACCGCGCCGGGGGTCCGCGTGCTGAGGAGGAAGCTGTGCTCCAGGGCGATGTCGACGGCGCGACCCAGTGAACCGAGCAGCCGGTTGCCGCTCGCGTTGAGCAGCGCGCGATGGAAGGCGAGATCCGCCTCGATGTACTCGTCACGCCCGGGCTTCGCCGCCGCTGCCTCCATGGCCGCCAGGGCCTCGTACAGGGCGCGCGTCCCGTCCGACCCGGCCCGGCCGGCGGCGAGCCTGGCCGCCTCGGGCTCGACGATCCGGCGCAGCTCACCGGTGTCGCGCAGCAGCGCCCCGGGATCTTCCGCCTGCTTCCAGCGCAGCACGTCGCGGTCCAGATGGTTCCAGTGCTCCGGGGGCGGCACACGCGTCCCCGTGCGTGGGCGCACCCGCAGCAACCCCTTGGCGACCAGGGCCTTCACCGCCTCCCGCAGCACGCCGCGGCTGACGCCGATCTCGCCGGCGAGCGCCTCTTCGACCGGCAGCGCCTGCCCCGGTTGCCACGCGCCACTCACGACGCGTCGGCCGAGTTCGTCGACCACTCGCTGGTGCATCGTCCGGTAACGCACGGGTTCTCCCCCTGGACGTCATTCATCGAATCATTTAATGATTGGCCAAGGCTACCGGCCGCGTGCGTGACCCCCCCCACGGCGGAGATCTCGCCGGGTGACCCGGAGGGAGGAGGGACCGATCGCCGCGCCCGCCGGCCGCGCACCGGGCGGGGGCGCCGATGTGCCGGCCCTTTCCGGCGCTGTCCGCGAGAACCGCGGGCCGGCGGTCCGGGTCCAACCGGCCGACCCCGGCCGACACCGAGGGGCACCGGCCGACACCGAGCGACCACAGGAGCGAGGAATGACGGAAGAAGCGCGAGGGACCGGCCGCCGCAGCCGGGCGTGGTTCGGCGCACGGGGCCGCGGCGGGATGCTGTACCGCTCCTGGATGCGCAACCAGGGGTTCGGCCACGAGGTGTTCGACGGACGCCCCGTCATCGGCATCGCTGTCAGCGCCTCGGAGCTCGCCCCCTGCAACACCCACCTCACGGGGGTCGCCGAAGCCGTCCAGCGCGGCGTGTGGCAGTCGGGCGGCTTCCCGCTCCGGTTCCCCACCATGGCCACCGGCGAGACCCTGATGCGTCCCACCGCGATGCTCTACCGCAACCTCATGGCCATGGAGGTCGAGGAGCTGATCCGGGCCAACCCGCTCGACGGCGTCGTGCTGCTGTCCGGCTGCGACAAGACGACACCCGCCATGCTCATGGGTGCCGCCAGCGTGGACCTGCCCGCCCTCATGGTCACCGGCGGCCCGATGCTGAACGGCAAGTACCGCGGCCGGGACGTGGGTTCGGGCACCCACGTGTGGAAGTTCGAAGAGGATCTGAAGACCGGCCGGATGACGGAGGAGGAGAGCCACGTCGCCGAGGGCTGCATGGCCCGCTCCAGCGGCCACTGCATGACCATGGGGACCGCCTCGACCATGGCCTGCGCGGCCGAAGCGCTCGGCATGCAGCTGCCGGGCTCGGCGGCCTGGCCGGCCGTCGACTCCCGGCGGATGGAGACCGCGCAGGCGGCGGGGCGTCGCATCGTGCGGATGGTGGAGGAAGGGCTGCGCCCCTCGGCGATCCTGACCCGCGAGGCGTTCGAGAACGCCATCCGGGTCAACGCCGCCATCGGCGGTTCCACCAACGCCATCATCCACCTCACCGCCCTCGCCGGACGCGTCGGCGTCGACCTGGACCCCGAGGACTTCGACGCCCTGGCCCGGGCGGTGCCCACCCTGGTCAATCTGATGCCCAGCGGCAGATACCTGATGGAGGACTTCTGCTACGCGGGCGGGCTGCCCGCGGTCATGGCCGAACTGCTCCGCGGCGGGCTTCTGCACGGCGAGCGGATCACCGTCACCGGACGGGGCGTCGCCGAGAACGTCGCGGGCGCCGAACGGGTCGATCCGGACGTCATCACCGGTCTCGACGCCCCGTTCCAGCCGGCCGGTAACGGCACCGCCGTGCTGCGCGGCAACCTGTGTCCGGACGGCGCGGTGATCAAGCAGTCCGCCGCCTCACCCCACCTTCTCACCCACCGCGGTCCCGCACGCGTCTTCGACTCCCCGGAGGAGTACCACCGGGTCGCCGACGACCCGGAGCTCGACGTCGACGAGAACACCGTGCTCGTCATCCGCAACGCCGGCCCCAAGGGCTACCCCGGCATGCCCGAGGTCTCCAACGTCCCGCTGCCGGCCAAGCTGCTGAAGGCGGGCGTCACGGACATGGTGCGCGTCTGCGACGGCCGGATGAGCGGAACCGGGTACGGGACCGTGGTGCTGCACGTGGCCCCCGAAGCCGCGGTCGGCGGGCCCCTCGCCCTCGTGCGGAACGGGGACCCGATCGTCCTCGACGTCCCGAACCGCACCCTGCGTCTGGAGGTGGACGACGCCGAACTCCGGCGGCGCCGTGCGACATGGCGGGCGCCCGCCGAGGAGCACACCGGCGGCTACACCTGGCTCTACACCCGGCACGTCGAACAGGCCGACAAGGGCGCGGACTTCGACTTCCTGCGCGGATGCCGCGGGTACGACGTCCCCCGCGACTCCCACTGAGCCGGCGCACCGCCCCGCGCACGGCGTCACCACACCTCGAGAACCCGGGAGAGACCACCGTGGAACCGGCAGCGACCCGCCCCCGCCC